>NZ_JBHJTL010000079.1:0-36701 GCF_042264065.1 Streptomyces sp. NPDC056222
GAACCTGTTCGGGGCGCGTGCCTGCTGCGAGGGTGGCGCGGGCGCGAGCTGCTTCAACCCGCACACGCTCCAGGTCGAACGGTGTCGACGGTCAGCGAATTCCCCAGGTCAAACGCCAAACAATTCCCCACCAGCTCGATGCCTCGGGCCGCAGGCGGGAGGTGCACCGCGCTAACGCCTGGCCGCCCTGATATCCGGTCGACGGGCCGGAGCCCGTTGCCCTACTCTCGCGCGGTGACGAACAACGTGGAGACTGGAGAGGACTTCCGTGCTCTGCTTCGGGGCCTCAGCCAGCGCTTCGAGGGCCTCGGCGCCGATGCGCCGGAGATCGACGACATCCTGCTCCGTTGGGCCGGCGCCCTTCCTGCCGAGGGTCCGGAGCCCGGCTGGCCGGGCCTGGCCGACCAGTTGCTCGGTGCGCTGGACGCGCCGTTGGCCGGGCTCGCCGGGCCCGCGCCCCTTGGGGACGAGCCGCCCGTCGCTTCGCCTGGAGAGCTACGAGTCCTGCTGCTGGCCCTGGCCGCCGACTTTGCCCGGGACCGCGCCTGGACGGCAGACCGGCTGGCCCGGGGGCTGTGGGCCGGTGACGGCGGCGGCTGGGCGAGCGGCTCGATGGCCCAGTTCCTGGAGTCGTGGGAGTCGTGGCTCGGTGCCATGCTCGGCAGGCCACCGGCGTTCCCGGGCGTCCCACCGATCGAACCGGTGACCTGGGCCTCTGTGGCTTGGCAGCTCAGTGCGGCCCGCATCTATGAGTGAAGGCCGCCGACCGGCCTGATCAGACCGGCCAAGCCCGGTCGGACGGGTCACTTGTCGGTGGGGTTCTTCGGCCGCTTGTTCGGGCGGTAGCTGGGACCGTTCATGATCACCTGGTGGCTGGTGTTGATCAATCGGTCCAGCAGCGACTCGGCGACGACAGGGTTGGGGAAGAGCGGATACCAGTCGCTGGGCGCCCGGTTGCTGGTGATGATCAGCGAGCGCCCCTGCCGCTCGGAGACCAGCTCGTAGAGGTCGTCGGCCTGGGCCGCGCTCAGCTGGCGCATGGCGAAGTCGTCCAGGATCAGGACATCGGGTCGGATCAGCTCTCGCATCCGCTTGTCCCAGGTGCGGTCCGCGTGGCCGCCGGCGAGCTCGGCCAGGACCCGGCTGGTCTTTGTGAAGCGGACGTTCGCGCCCTGGCGGACGGCGAGGTGGCCCAGGGCCTGGGCGACGTGTGTCTTGCCGACGCCCACCGGCCCGAACAAGATCACCGACTCGCCTGCATGAAGCCAGCGCAGGGCGGCCAGATCGCGGATCTGGGCCGCGGGCAGCTTCGGGGAAGCGGTGAAGTTGAATTCCTCCAGGGTGACCTGCTGCTCGAACTTCGCCTTCTGCAGGCGCCGTTGGAAGGCGACGGTCTCGCGGCGGGTGATCTCGTCCTGGCAGAGGACCTGCAGGAAGTCCAGGTGGCCGAGCTCACCACCGTGGGCCTGGATCAGCCGCGCGTCCAGGGTCTCCAGCATCCCGGACAGTCGCAGGGCCTTGAGCGACTCGCGCAGGGCGGTGTCCATCACGCTCATCGAGCAACCTCCTCGGCGTCGTCAGCGTCATCGCGGCCCGGGGTGCCCTCAAGCTCGCCGGAGATCTGGGAGGGGATGCTCGCGGCGAACAGGCCCTCGGGGCTGTGGAGGAAGGCCGCGGCCCCGGCGTCGCCCGTCTCCGGCTCGGGGTCGGTCTCGGTGCCCGCGATCAGGATGCCCTTGATAGTGCGGTAGGACGGGTCACCGACCGCGATGGCCTTGGTGCAGGCCGCCTCCAGCCGCTGGTCGCCGTACTTCTTCCGCAGCCCGAGGATCCCCTGGGCCGCGCGGAGCCGGTAGAGCGCGTTGACCTCCAGCAGCTGGTCGATCACCTCCCGGCAGGCGTCGCCGACCTCGGAGGACTGGCTGCGGCACCAGATCGGCGTCTTCATCTGGAAGGCGATCTTCTCCGGCGGGTAGTCGCCTCTGTCCGTGCGCTTGCCCTGTTCGAGGGCGGCGTGGGTCTTGACCAGCTCGCCCTCGTGGAAGACCTGGACCATGGTTGCGGTGGAGCGGACGTCGACCTTGCGGCCGATCAGCTTCCAGGGGACCGAGTAGAGGGTGCGGCCGACCTTGATGTGGATGTCAGGGCCGACCGCGGCGGTGGACCAGCGGGCCAGCACGAACGGCTTGTCCGGCAACGGCAGCAGGGCCTCGGCCTCCACCGCCTCGAACACCGACAGCGGACTCGCGCCGCCCAGCGGGCGGCACTGCCGGCGGCCGGCGGTCCCGGTCGACCAGGTCAGGGCCTCGGCCTGCATCTGCTCGACCGAGGTGAACGGGCGCCCGCTCCAGAACGAGTCGCGGACATACGGCATCGGCCGCTCGACCCGCGGCTTGTCCTTCGGCTTCGCCGCCCGGGCTGGGTCGACCAGGGCGCCGTAGTAGGTCGCGAGCTCGGCATACGACTTGTTGATCTTCGGATCGTAGAGGTCCGGCCGTTCCACCGCCGTGCGCAGGTTGTCCGGCACCAACCGCCGCGGGACACCGCCGAAGAACCGGAACGCTTCGACGTGGGCCTGGGTCCAGGCGTGCTGGTCCATGTGAACCACCGGTCGCACGAACATGTGCCGCGAGCAGGGCAGCACCATCACGAACGCCCAGATCCGGTGCCGCTTGCCGGTCGACGGGTTGATCCACTGCCCCAGGAAGCCGTAGTCGATCTGGGCCTCCGAGCCCGGCTCGACGTCGTCCCGCAGCACCGTCACCTTCGACCGGGCCGACTCGTCCGGGAGGTTCTCGGTCACCCACCGGCGGAACGTCGACAACGACACCGCCAACTTCCCCTCGTCTCTGAGGCGTTGATGGATCGTGGTCACCGTGGTCGTCTCCAGCAGCCCCTTGACCAGGTCGCGGTGCGGCTCGATCTCCGCCCACGTGACCTGGTTCAGCCGGCGCCGGGCCAGCTCCGGGAACCAGCTCTTGATCAGCTTTCCCCAGTCCGCCTCGCTCATGGGCGGCCCGCCCGGGGCCATCCCGGACGCCTCCGCCGGCGCCAGATACTTCCTGATGGTCTTGCGGTCCACCCCCAACGAGGCCGCGAGCTGGTTCTTCGACCGGCCCGCGTACCAGTGGACGTAGATCTCGACGATGTCGACCACGGTGAACGTTCTCCTTGCCATCCAGAGTGTCCGTCGACCTCTCGGCCTGTCGGTCGAGGGACGGTGACGACTCCGAGACGGTCAGGACCCTCAACCCGGCTCGGGGATGCCCAAGGGGAACCTGAACGATTCGGATGGAGTGATCACTCGCAGGTCAAACCACCTGATCTGGGGTATTCCAGGCTTCCACCGTGGTCAAGTTCCCCATGGGACTCGTGACCACGCCCCTGGCCAATTCCGTGACCACGAAGCCTCGGAAGTGGGGGAAATCGCTGACCGTTCACAGTGTCCGGCGAATCCGACCGCTTCCGGGTGCAGTGGAATGGCCTCGCCTGGTGCGACTGTGGCCGAATCCCCAGCAGTTCGACTGGCCACTCTCACCGGCACTCACACCCGACCAGGTCGACGACATCGGAAGCTTCACCCAGCCACTCCCCAACCGCTGACCCCACACCACACACTCACAGGTAGGGCGTGATGCTGGATCACGCCCTACCTGTCGTTCAGCGAGCTGCTTGCCAGCGTAGCGAGCGGACCTCAGCGCGCAACGGGTTCCCGCGCCTCGGCCCGGGGGAACCGCCGGGTTCCACGCGCGCGCTATCAGAGCGAGCGCGACGCCAGCCGACAAGAATGGGCACACCCCGGATCCGCTGGGGAGCGGTCCGGGGTGCCCGTCAGCAGGTGCAGTGATCCCCGAGGGCGTCCACAGGGGCTATTGAGAGCCGGCCTGAGAATGCTGCCGAATCCAGGAAATCAAGCTACGGGCGGCGCCATTTCGTTCCGCCTCTGCAAGCGCCTGATCGAGTTTCTCTGATGGCATGGTTTCAATGCCAACAAAGATCTCACAAAGGTCTTGCGACAGGGAAGATACTCCCGGTCGCGTCGGATTACGCAGCTCAGCAAGGAGCGAACCGAGGTCCAACATGCGAGCCATCTCTGGAATCACTTCATCGGTCAAGCATTCGCGAAGTGCGGATCCACATTCCTGTTCCATGCCGGCCCCATACGACCACATCCTCCGAAAGTAGCCATCATCCTCCGGATCATAAGACAGCCCTTCCGGGGGAAGGATGAATCGAGTCACGAAGGCCCCACTCCTGCCGGCAGGCCGCGCAGTATCGCCATCGTACCTGGTGACCCAGTCCCAGTAGACGGCGGGAATGACGCAGTACGAAACTCCGAATACGACCTTGCGCGAGTCGACGCGAATCTCTTCAAAGAAGAGGATCGCCGTGCTTCCGGAGCTTGAGGTCAGTTTGAAGTCGCTACCACTGCGCACCAATCCGTGATCCTTGGATACTGGCGCGGCGTAATTTCGAAGGAATGCTTTCAGGTTCACGAATTACGCTCCATGTAACTACTCATGCCGCGAGTCCGAAAAGCTGCTGCGTCGCAGCTATGCCGGTAATCGTAGCCGCTGCAGCGCCACCCTCAGGACCTATAGCGATGCCGCCCACCACGACGGCCCCCGCACCCATCACGATCATGGGAACGAGTATGGGGTCAAACCCTCCGTTAGATGCCTGGGGGATCGTCCCGAGGCCCGGCTGGTAGGTGGTGCCCGGATAAGCACCTGGTCCGGGGCCTGCGGAGGGCTGAGGTACGGGTTGCGCAGTCGCAAGCGGGGCGCTACCCATGGGATTGTTCGTCAGGACTCTTTTCCATGGCCTGCTTCGAGGCTTCCCATAGATGACCGCACCTTCCTGCGGTCCGATCACTTGATACCCATTCCCCACTCGGTAGGGGCCGCCGATAGTCCAACCCAAAACCGCTTTCATCCCCTCGGCTCGCATGCGACCCACGTACCACTGGGCTTCGGGGACGGCTTTACGCCACTCGCCAGCCGACTTCACTTCCCACACATACCAGACTCCATGCTTGGTATCGTATCCGAGAATGTCAGGTACCCCAAATGAGCAGTCAGCTCCTGGCTTCTTTCCTGGGTACATGCAGTCTTTGTTTGCTCCATCTATTTGCATGTTTGTGACCATCTGCAGCTTCACGCCGAGCCGTTTGGCCTGCTTCTGGATCTCGATGATCGCTCTAGCCTGTGCCTGATTGTGGACAGTTGTCTTGTTGCCATAGCGCCCAACAGGTGCAGCGGCAGCGGCAGCCGTCCCGACGTAGTCGTCTCCCTCCGAGGGGCTCTGCACGTCGCCAGGAACTGCACCGCCAAGTTGTGGACCATCACCCGGGTAGCAACTGTTTGCGAGGGATCCGCACACCTCTCGCAGACCTGTTGGGTCAGAAGAGGTCGACGGATGTTGGTTGGCGTAGCTGTAGCCGTTGAGTGACTGGTGCTGGTCCAGGGAGAGGATGGGGTCGACGCTGATGAACTGGCCCAGGGTGGGGTCGTATTCGCGGGCGCCGATGTGGGTGAGGTTGGTGCCGGTGTCGGTGGGCTTGCCGAGGAAGGTTTTGTCGTCGGGCCAGGTGCCGGCGGCGGCGCCTCGGGCGGCGCCGAAAGGGGTGGTGTAGCGCTTGGTGAGCGTCTGGGTGGTGTCGGCGGTGATGGAGAGGTTGCCGGTGTTGTGGTGGTCGGCGGCGAGGAAGTGGAGTTTCTCGGTGCCGGTTTCGTTGGTGCGCAGGGCGATGGTGGTGCCTGCAGCGGTGTAGTAGCGGTTGGCCCACTTCGTGGTGCCCTTGAGATGAACTTCGGTGGCACCGAGGTAGAGGACGGTCTCGCCATTGGCGCCGGAGGCTCGGCGGATGAGGAGTTGTCCGTCTGCGTCGTAGAGGTAGTCCGTTGCAGTGGCGCCTTCGCTGAGCTTGGCGAGCTTGCCCTCGGCGGACCAGGTCAGGGACTGGGGGGTGGTGCTGCCGACCGCTTCGACGCGGGTGGTGGTGTTGCCTGTGTCGTCGTAGGTGTACTGGGTGGTCTCGTCGGTGCAGTTGCCGTCGGTCGTGGTGGCTTTCAGCGCGTGTGTGCGGGTGGTGTCGTAGCAGTAGGTGCGGGTGACAGGGGTGGCGGTGTTCTGCGTATCTGTGGTCCGCTGGCCTGCTGCGTTGTAGGTGTAGGACGCCCAGTAGGGGGCGGCTCCGCCGAGGTTTGCGACGGTGCGGCCCGAGGTGGCGCAGTCGGCGGTCTTCGCGGTCCAGGCTTCGGTCAGGCGGCGCTGGCCGTCGTAGGTGAAGCACTGGAAGTCGGCGCCGTTGCCGGTGTCGGCGTGGTCGAAAATGGAGGTGACGTTGCCGGCCGGGTCGTAGGTGTAGGCGGTGTCACGCACCGCGCCGCGGGTCTGGTCGTCAACGTCCGCACCGATCAGACGGCCTGTGCCTTCTTCGTAGAAGTTGCTGAGGAAGGCCTTCTTGGTGCCGCTGGCGGTGGAGGTGCCCAAGGTGAGCTGCTGCACCTGGCCCAGGTCGGTGTAGGAGGCGGCCAGAAGGTAGCCGGAAGCGCCGGAGAGGCCGATGGGCAGGCTGAGGTTGTTGTAAGCGGTGCTGATGGTCTCCTCTGCGAGGCCGCCAGCTGCAGGTTCGATAACGCTGTTGACCGTGCCGTCGAGGCGGTAGTCGACCTTCGCCGTCGTGATGGCGTTGACTGCTCCGGAGGTGACGAGGGGGTCGTCAGCTGGGAGCGTCAGGCTGGCCGTGGTCGGCCGGCTCATGGGGTCGTAGTCGGTGACCTTCTTGGTATACGCCTTGCTGGCGGTCTGGCCCTTGCCGCCGGTGTAGCGGATGGAGGCGTCGGGCAGGCCCTTGAGAAGCGAGTCGTAGGTCCACTCCGCGAGGAGATTGGCGTCGCTCTTACTGTTCTGCCACAGGCCGGTCTTGCGGCCGATCTCGTCGTAGCCGTGGACGAGGAGCCGGCCTTCGGCATCCGTGGTGGTCTGGATCTGGTCGAGGTCTGTGTAGGACGTGGTGCCAGTGCCCTTGTCGGGGTCGGTTGTCGTGTCCTGCCGACCGTAGAGGTCGTAGGTGTACGACCAGTTGGCGCCGTCGGGTCCGGTGACCTGCTTTTGCTTGCCGTCGCGGACGTAGCCGTACTTCACCGAGGTGTAGGAGGTGCCGAGGGTCGCGCCGTAGGCGGTGTCGTCGGGCTGGGTTCCCGCGTAGGTGCGGGTCTCGGTGGTGCGGCCCAGGACGTCGGTGATGGTGCGGGTGGCGGTACCGCCCTGCTGGGCCGTGGTGGCCACGGAGTCGCCGGTGTAGGTGGTGACGACCGGGGCGAACTTCTGCACGCCCTTGACCAGGAGTGTGGACTTCACCTGGCGGCCGAGGCCGTCGAACTCCAGCTGAGTCTCCTGGGGTGCGCCACCGTTCTCGGCACGGGTCCAGGTGCTGTTGGGTGCGGTGGTGGAGTCGAAGATGTCGGCGAAGGTTTCGTAGGCGAGGCCGCGGTCGTTGTAGCGGGTGTCGGTCAGGATGCGGCCGCCGTTGGGGGCCGGGGACTGGGACTGGAGCGGGCGGAGCAGGGAGTCCACCAGGCTGTAGCTGGTGGTGTAGGTCTGACCGTCTGCCTTGAGGGTGGAGACCGAGGTCCAGGAAGGAACGTTGGTCTGGTTGATGCCGTAAGCGAAGGTCGCGGTGGCGGTGGCTCCTCCGGACTTGGAGCGGTTGGGCGCCCAGGTCGCAGTGACGCGGCCCAGCGCGTCGTAGGTGTACTCGGTCCGCTTGAGGTTGGCGTCCAAGGTATGAGTCACCGAGCCGCGCGCGGGATCGTAGTAGGTGTAGGCCTTGTGGGCCTGGCCGTTGGCGAGCGTCGGCTTGGTGACGATCACAGCGGTGAGGGGACCCGCGGCGGCCGGGAAGTAGGCCGTGGTGGTGACCTTGCCGGTGGCGTCAGTCGAGGTGAGGGGGCGGCCGAGCTTGGCGGTCGCGCCGTCGTAGGTGACCTTGGTCAGCGTCTGCCAGCCGGTGGGATCACGGTCGGCGGTGCTGCCTGCAGCGGCAGCCGCGTAGCCCTTGGCGCGGCCTGTCCAGGTGGGCAGGCCCAGCGTCGGGGTCTGGTCTGCGGTCCAGCCGGTGGCACTGGTGTTGTCGTAGACGGTGGCGGTGTCGGACAGGACGTCACCGCGCTGATCCGGGGCCTCGGCGCTCGTGTACTTGTGGGTGATGCCGGTGGGCAGCTTCAGCTGGTCGTCGGTGACTGAGCAGGCTTGGCCCACGGTGCGGGTGCGGGACACCAGGCCGGTAAGGCCCTTGGCGTCGTTGCGGGCGTACCAGGTACGCGTGCAGGTCTCGTCTCCGGCGGTCGTCCAGTCACCGTGGTTGTCCATACGGGTGACCATGCCGTAGCTGTCGTAAGCGTGGCTGACGGCCGTGGTGCGCCACTTCTTGGCGGCAGTCAGGTAAGTGTTGGAGTGCGACCGCGCATCGCGGACGTAGCCTGCCGTGACGTGTGCATACGACTTCTGCTGGCTGGCGGTCTGCTGGTACCAGAACTCGTTGACCTTGTTGCCGACCGCGAGGGCGCCGTCGTAGGTGATCTGCTGGCGCAGTCGGCCCGCATACTGCTCACGGTCGATGGCGTCGCCAACGGTCAGGTCGTCACCGTTAGTACCCGCGACATTGTCCAGATCGATGCCGGCGACAGTCACACTGCGAGTCAGGGGATTGCCGTTGGCGTCCTTCGCTTTGAGTCGGTCGCCGTGCATGCCCTGCATGTACAGGCTGACGGTCTTGGAGCGGGTGGCTCCAACCGAGCCGGTGTATGCGGTGACCTTCTGGTAGCCGCGCCAGGAGGACCAGGTGCGTTCCTTCTCCTTGGTGAAGGGGTCGTCGTTGTAGTGCCAGGCCGGGCCCTCGTAGGTGTAGGCGTGTTCCACGTTGGGGTTGCGGCCGGCCGGGTCAGCGGTGTTGACCGCGATCACCCGGTACTTGTTGAACCAGTCCAGCTCCGGCTCGCCGCCGTTGACCGGCCAGTACACCGGGTAGCAGGAGAGATTGTTGTTGTCCTCGGCTGCGGGCATCTTCGAGCCGCGCACGCATTCGGGCTCGGAGAATGCGACGGTGGTGATCGCGCCGGTCTCGGAGGTGATGTTGGACATCCGCGGGCGGGTCAGCGGCACGGCGTCGTCGCTGGTGGAGTCCACGCGGTTTGCGCGCTGCTGGTAGGTGAAGCCGATGGTCGGCAGGTCGATTGCGGTGCCGTTCTTGCCGGTCCGCTTCAGCCCGGTCAGGGTCCATACCTGGTCGGAGCTGTTGCCGATGTCCTGACCGTCGAAGATGTCCTGGGTGAAGGTGTAGGAGTCGACCGGCTTGTAGGCGTCGGGTTCGGCAGCCGTCGACCACACGTGGGTGTGGATGGCCGAGAGGATCTTCCGGGTGAAGAATGCCGGCCCGGTGGCCTTGCAGTCCGTCTCTGTGGATGAGCAGATCGAGTCGAAGGGGACGTCGGGCCACTTGTCGGCGGTGTCTTCGGTCAGGGTGCCGCAGCCGCTGCCGCTGTCCTTGCAGCGTTCCCTGTACCCGAAGGTCACTTTGCCTGAGGCGGTTCCGGTGAACAGGATGGTGGAGCGCTGGCCGTAGCGGATCTCGTTGAGGTAGCCGCCGCGTGTGTACGAGGCGAGCGCGGTTTTGTCGCCGTTCTTCGCGTAGTGGTTGGTGTCGGCCGTGTACCAGTAGGTGGAGGCGTTGCCGTGGACGTCCTCGACCAGGTCGAGGTTCCAGCGCCATGCCTGCTGCTTGGAACGGCCGGAGAACGAAGTGCCGGCGGAGTAGCCGGGTTCTCCCGCGTCGTCGCCGAAGACCGGGACCGTCCAGACCGAGTTGGCGTGTTCGCTACCTGCCCCAGCGAGCTTGTTCAGGCCAAAGGTGTAAGTAGTGCCGTCACCGGTGACTACCTCCCAGTACTCGCCGACGCCGTCGACCGAAGAGTCGCCGTCGTCGCCGTTGTCGGCGCCGGTGGCGTGGGTGACCGTGGAGGCGTCATCGTCTTTCAGTCGCCACTTGCCGCTGGTGTCGTCTTTGACCAGTTCGGTGGCCTTGCCGTTCAGGACGAGGGAGGCGTTCTCGTACTTCCAGCACTGGTCGTTCTTGTCGGTTTGGCCGTCGTCGTCGCACGAGCCGTACTTGCGCTCGATGTACGACGAGGTCAGATCGAAGCCCTCGCCGACCAGCGAGCCCTGGTTGTTGGTGTTCGCCGTGCGTCCGTCGATGCTGCCCGAGTCGTAGGACAGTGACAATGAGGGCGTCGGGCCTGCGGCCGTCGGGGGAACGGTGATCGGATAGGACCAAGTGAACGCGCCCGAGGAGCTGCCGGCCTCCCAGGAGGAAGAGCTCGACAGCGGGGTCGCCTTGTAGTCACCCGCGCCCTTGTCCGAGCCGCCCGTCGTGGTGGCAGCCAAGGCCATCACCCGTGGAGCGGTGTCGACCCGCGTCAGACTTGCGGTGACCGTCTGCTTCTCGGCGTTGTTCTCTGAGGGAACCGGGGTGGCCTCTCGGCACTCCGCCTTCTGAGGTGTGGTCAGCGCGCACGCCGGCAGCGACACGAGTCCCAGCCGAGTGGCCCAGGCACCGCCGATCGCTGAGCCGAAGGTGCTGTAGTCGATCTCCACGTCGGCTGCGCCCGGCTGCTGGGCGGCCACGGTGAACAGCACGCCGGTGATTCCGGCTGCCCGTGTGGTGTTCTGGTCGAGCACCTTCACGGTGGAGGTACCGGCTGCGGGGCGCTGCACCATGTGTGCTGCCCCTGTCCCCTCCGTACCACGAACCTCTACCAACGCGGCGCTCGCAGGCTCGGAACCGGAGCCGAGTCGGCCCGTGAGGGTCTGTGCCTTCGGCCAGGTGCTGCGGGCGCGCTCCGCATCGGCCCGGGTTGCCAGCTGGCGGTTGGCCGCCCGCTCTCGCGCGACCGTGGCACGTTCCTTCTTTGCGCCCGGCTCAGTGACGGCATACACCTTCACAGGAGTGGACGCGGGCACTTCTGGACGTCCCGGCAGCTCTGCTGCCTGTGCCAAGGGCATCAGGGGCGTGGGTATCGACAAGGCGAACGCCAGCGCGCCGATCACGGCGCCTTGGCGTCTGCGTAGACGCGTACGTCTGGACACGACGAAACGACTCCTTCTGATCACTCGATCAAGGTGAGGAAAATGGGGAAACCTGGACAGAAGCCCGGACAGTCAGCCGTGACCGGGGCAGAGCGCTCTTTCGCGCCCCGCCCCGTTGCTCAGGCATGTGTGCGAGTGGGGCCCCGCCGGTTCAGCTACCGACGACGGCTTCCAGCTGCTGCTCATTGGTCAGGGCTCCAGCCCACAGGCGGATGTCGCTGATCCGACCGGGCAGGTAGCTTCCCCAGGCGCTGTTGATCCAGCCCTTGCCGACGGTGAAGCCCGATCCGACGGTGGACTGATAGGCCAGTGGGACACTCTCCTGGACGCCGCCGACATAAAGCCGGATGGTCTGCGAGGTGGCGTCGAAGACGCCGGTCAGCCGGATTTCGCCCTCGGGGGTGAGGAGTTCCTCGCTGCGCACGGAGACACCTGTTCCGTCGGACGTCAGGCGACCGAAGTGCCAGCGTCCCACCGGAACCTGTTTGATGATCACCTCGCCGGTCTCCTCGTCGATCACCGGATCGTCGCCGGCATCGACTTCGGCGTCGCGCATTCCGGTCTTCTCGAACCAGATGCCCCACGAGGATCCCGTACCGGTCTGCTGGCCCAGGACCTGCATGCGGGACCCGTTCGGCATGGTCTCCAGCTTCTTCGTGTCCAGGTCCACGGCAGTGGACACGGTGAAGGAGCCGGTGTCGTCCACCAGGGGACGGTCCGTCGAGGCGGAGTCGTCCACTCCGTCCAGGACGATGTCCTCACCGTTCAGCGAAGCGCCTGAGGCCATGGTCAGCGTGCTGCCGTAGCCGCTGGTGTCCTGCAGGGAGGAGCCGGTACCGCCCGCCGGGTTGTACTGGGCGACCAGTTCGACGTAGCCCCAGTCCTGCGCGTCCTTCGCCCCGGCCTCGACCGCCATCTCCTCTGGCGACAGCGGCCGCTGCCACATGGCCACCTCGTCGATCTGCCCGGGGAAGTAGTCCACGTAGGAGCCCGCGTACTTGGCGCGTCCGACCTGAAGACCGCCGGTCGAAGCCAATACGCCTGTAGTGAAGGCCTTGCTTCCCTGCGGGACGCCATTGACGTAGAAGTTGATCTGCTTGGTCGCGGTGTTCACCACAACGCCGAGGTGAGTCCATGCCTTGGGCTGCGGGGGCTTCAGCGCGTTGACACGCTGTGTGCCGTTGCTGTCGGCTAGCCGGACGCACCAGGTCTGAACGTCCGCGCAGTGACTCAGGAAGAACGTGCTGCTGGTGGCGCTGTCCTGCCCCAGGACCGTGGCGTAGGTCGAACCGGCGGTGTCCAGTCGTGCCCAGGCTGTCATGGTGTAGGAGGCCTGGGTCTCGACGACCTGCTTCGTGGTCGATGCCGCTCCCTGGGCGGTGCTGGTCAGCGACAACGCCTTGTCCTGCGACTTGGAACCGTCCGCTGCAGTAAGTTCTCCTCGCCGCCCTTGCTCGGTCCGGGTCGCGCCGGAAGCGGTGAGGGTCAGGTTGTTCTGCAGCGCGGTGTTGGTGGTGGAGGTGTCCAGAGCCGCTCCGGACGCCTCGTTGAAGTCCCAACGGCCGACAGGTCCTGATCCCTCACTGACCAGGAACTTCACCGCCGCCTCACCGACACGCCCCAGGGAATCCTTGGCCTGAACGTTCAGGACGAAGGTGCCCGACACCGGAGGGGTGATGCTGGTGGTGTACGACCCTGAGGTAGCGGCCTTCCAGCCGCTCCAAACCGTTTCAGTCGAAAGCTTGTACTGGTAGTGGGTGTTCGAGTCACCCGTGGCAGGACTGAAGGTGAAAGAGCCGGCCTGCCCCGGAGCACCGGCCGGCACGCAGGAACCGCCCGTGACGCACTCGGAATACACCGAGTTGAACGTCACGACCGGAGCCTTGGGAGCGGTGGGATCCACCTTGAAGTAGCACCAGGAGGCGCCGCCGCTGCTGAGCGGCTGGGTATATGACGTGTTCGGGTAGGACTGGGTGTTAACGGTGAAGCGGTAGAGGGTGCCCTCCTTGAGAGCTACGTTCCATTCCTTCGGCTGGTTCGGGAAGTCCTTCGCCACCGTGCTGTAGGAGAGGTGGCCCGTGGTCGGTGCCAGGGAACCCGTCGTCGGCTGCGGCGCATCGAACCATGTGCCGTCCGGGTTCTTCCCGTCCACGTCGAAGTACAGCCGCAGCATGCCGCCGCTCTCTCCACCGGACACCGTGCGGGGCGTCGCCACGAGGATCGGCGTGAGATCGGAGATCGTGGTCGGAGCGGACTCGGACTTGCTGCAGATCTGCGTGGAGCCCGAGGGAAAGCCGTGCTCGGCCGGCGTCGCCGGCTTGCTCACGTACGTCACCCTGATCACGGCATCGTCGTCGAAACGCTTCCAGGAGACCGTGTCCGTCTCGTCCTTCGCCATCAGCATCAGCGTCAGCAGGCTCAGCTTGCCATCGGCGAACGACCTGACCGTTGACGTCAGGTTCTCGTCCGTCTCCTGCGGGTTGTCGTTGAACTCGATCACCGCACGCGGCTGGGAAGGAGAACAGGCCGTTCCCCGGCCGGCCGAGACGTAGCGGTCGCCGAGCTGGTCCAGGATGGCAGGGCCCGGCCACTTGGACGACGAGGAGATCGGGTTGGTGCGCTCCAGGTCCACCCAGCGTCCGCTGCAGGAGAACGACCAGGTCTCGGTCACGGCGAAGGTGGCGTCCAGGACATGCTTGCCCTTGAGGGCCCCGGGCGTGAACTCGAAGTACATGCGGTTCACGTAGCCCGTACCGCAGTAGTACGACACGCCGCCGATCACTGCGGAACCGCACTTGCCGACGCTCATGCCGTTGTCGCCGCCGGAGAAGTTGTAGAAGACGTCGCCGTCGGAGGAGAGCACCGTGCGCTCCGACTCGTTCAGCTCCACCGACGGGTCGATGTAGAGCGGAAAGTCCTCCGCGTCGGTGGCGGCGATCAGGTCGCTGTCAGGCACGACCGTCAGTGAGTCCTGGGCCAGCTCCACATCCATGACTGCGGCCTTGTCGCCGGCCCCAGGTCCGGCCAGCGGGTCACCCTCCTCCGCAGGAGCCACAGGCTCCGGCGTCGTCTCCTGCGCGGAGGTGTCTTCGGAAGATGCCTCGGACAGAGCCCGGAAGCCCGCGCTCTGCGTGCTCGCTCCTGTGGCCGTAGCCGCTGCGTTGTCGTCGCCGGCGGAGTTCCACATCTGGGCGGTCGGCGAGCGGAAGACCACCTGGCCGTTGCCGTCCAGCGCTTCCACGCTGCCCACCGCGCCCTCACGCAGCCGCAGCCCGTCGACCTTCAGGCCGTACTCGATCGACTTCAGCTCGGGCAGCGCAGCCGCCTGGGGAGTCTCGACCTCCAGTACCTGTCGGAAGCCCTCAACTGTCGCAGTCAGGATCAAGTTCACGTCCGGCAGGACGTTCTCGTAGACGACGCGCTCACCATCGAGCCGGGGCTCCGGCAGTTGACCAGGCCAGCCCATCGACACCGACTGGCCGTCCTGCCCGATCGTCACCAGGCCTTCGCCCGCACCGCCACCGGAGAACGACAGGTCCACCACGGCAGCCTTCGGGCCGACCGAACCGTCTTCGCGCCGTACCAGCGTCGCGTCCGGCTTCGCCCAGCCGTTGCCTGTGTCCACCCGGACCGGAACGATCGACTTCTCCAGCGTGAACGTCGCACCATCCGGGTTCGCGAACACGGTCTCGCGCTCAGTCCGCTCCCCCAGCACCTCCACCCGATCACCGGATGCAGCAGCGGCCTTCAACGCCTGCTCGGACTCCGTCAGAGTAGCTGCCGGAGCGTCATCCGCCATAGCAGGGCCAGCGGTCAGCGTCGATGCGACGCTCGACAGGACCAACCAGGCCGTCGTCAGAGCGAGTACACGCCCTCTTCCATGGGCCCGCTTCGCGCCCCTCAGTCTCACTTTCAATCCCCACCCGTAGCTGCAGCCGACACGAAACACCCTCGGTCCGGCACGACATGCAACTCAGACGCATGCGAAGTGGAGATCAAGAAGTTTTCGTGACGTTCGTGTGGAGTGATCCAATGGGCTGGATGACGCCCTGTCAACGCATCTGACCTGCACATATGAGTCCTGCCTGCGGACGCGGATCAGACATCTCCTACCGACTGCCGCGAGCAAAGCGGACACATCCCCCAACGCGGAGTGACGGAGACCACAAAGACTTGTATGTGCCTGGGGAACCTTCCGCCAAGAGTCGCGATGGTGGAGCACAAGCGCCTGCCGACAAGCGCGAGTTTCGGCGCTCCGATCGCGTCGTGCCGGGTCAGTCCCCAGCGGGCCGGAGGAAGTCAGCGCCAACGGTCCTGGCTGTCTCCTCGACCGCGTCGCGGTTGTTGTCCGCAGTCGTGAACAGGACCATGCCCATGCTTCCCTTGTCGGCCCACACGCACATCGCCCGCGGCGTGCCGGTGGCCACCTCGGTGTACCTGAGGCACCGCATCCAGCCCTCGTACGGGCCGGCCCCGGCCCGCCAGGTGTCGTGGACGACGCCGTCCCCCTCCGTCTCCATGGGGAGGATCCCGCCGTCGTACACGTACGACTCCCGCATCTCGTGGAAGTCTCCCGTCGTGACGGCCACCAGGTACTCGGCGGCAGCGTCCACAGCGGCCTCTTCCGCGACGTACACGCGGGCCGTCGATTCCTTCAGCTCACCCTCGGGCACAGCGCCGAACGGATCGAACTCCGCGCGCAGGTCGAAGCCTTTCAAGCCCCGGTAGGTGTCGTGGGCGACGATGTCGTAGCGGGGATAGGCGAGGGAGGAGGCGTACGCGGTGACGCCAACGGCCAGCAGGAGCGCGAGTCCGGCTCCGGCGAATGCGTACTCGCGGCGCGTGACGCGCGGCACGGGCGGCAGCTCCAGCGGCCCGCGACCGTCGCTCCCGGCGCCCGCTTCGTCACCGGGTACGGCCTCGGTATCGGCGGTGGCCATCCGCTCGGCAGCCCGCTTACGGGCGGCCCGCAGGTGTTTGCGGAGACCGAGGAACGGCAGGCACAGCAGCAGCCCCGCTCCGGTTGCCACGCCGTATGGCACCGCCGGCAGGACGGTGATGCGCAGGATGATCAGCCCAGTGAGGACCACACCTGCGGCGAAGCGGTATTCCAGGCCCCGGCGCAGCAGCAGGCGCGCCCAGGTCCGGCCGGTGGCGGCGAGGACGCCGGTCGTCTCGGCGAGCACGGCGAGCCGTAGGTCGCGCGGGGCTGCGGCGGCCCACTGCGCGGCCTGGGCGGCGGCAGCCTGAGGCGTGGGCGCTTCGGCGAAGGCACGGGCCGCGTCGAACGACTGAACCCGGCGCACCGAGGCACGGTTCTTGGTGTTCGTGGAAACGGAGCTTCCCGCAGCCTCGGCCCGCAGCAACTCCGGTGAATTCGGCGCGAGTTCTCGCAGACGGGCGAGGAGCACGGGGCCCCGGGCATGTCGCCCCGGCCGGTCCAGCGCGTCGGTGCGTGCACAGAGTTCCGCGTACCCGGCGAGCAGACCTATGTCGCCCGGGAAGGTGTCCAGGCCCTCGCGGAACACCCGCTCGGCCGCGTCGTCGTGGTCGTCGTCGTCCTCGGCCAGATGAGCACAGGCCAGCGCGAGGAGGAGCCCGGCGTCGGGCCCTTCCGCGCCGAGCGCGGTCCGCGCGGTGGCCCGTGCCTCGGCCGGCCGGCCGGCGGCGACAAGCGCGTCGACCCGCCCCCGCACGTCGTCACGCACGTTGTCCTTGTTGTCGTTCAAGAGTCCCCACCCCTGGTACAGCAGGCCGGACGAACACGGCCGCGAGCGCCACTATCACCCGAACCGGAATTCTGGTCAACCAGAGTCCTGGCCTCCTGACCTCCTCCCTTGCCACACAGCAACATGCAACCGGACGCACTTCAGGAACCTTCGCCGCTTGATCTCCGACACCGTGGACGGCGTGCAGGACCGCAGGTGGAGCACGACCACCAGTGGCCGATCGACACGGGGAGGTAGTGGGAGCGGCGTACCGCGGGGTGGCGATGACGACTTCTTGGGGAGTGGTTTGTCGAGAAGTCCGGGAGGCCGGCCGCGAGCTGGAGCTCGTGCGCAAGACCCCGGGCCGGCCCGGATCCAGGAAAGCAGGGGCAACAGGATGTAGAAGTACAGGCGGTCGCCCCCGGTCAACCCTGATCTCTCAGCAGAGGCTGCTACCGAAGATCCCCCCAGCCGGGCAAGCAAACTGGCCACGATGGCCACTACAGCGCCGACGCACGTCCAGGTGACACGGTCGGCCACCTGGCAGACGTTCGCCCCCGCCGGATCACCAGCGGGGACGAACGCGGGAGAACCGAGCTCGCACCCGTGTCAGTCCCAGCAGAACTGCCAGGTCCCGGAACGGGTCCAGCGGTTCGCCCAAGAGGCGGTGTCGTTGCCGTCCGGGCAGTACGCATACTGCTCGATCGCCGTCTCAGCCACCGCCTCCGGGTCGAGGAGCTGCCCAGCACGTTCCCGCGAGGCACGGACACGCGGATCCATGAGCTGCAACTCACCCGCGATCGCCTGATTCACATCGTCTGTTGCACCGTCCACGAACGTATCCTCACCGAGCCCACCAGCCCCGCCGCAACCGAATTCCGCTGGCCGCCGCGTGGGACCTGGGAGGACACCCTGACTGTCACCGATACCCAGGTGATCACCCGCAGAGCAGCGGCGTGCTCGATGGTGCGGATTGGTTGCCTCGCCGGGATTCGAACCCGGGTTTCCGATTCCGGGCGAACCGGAGACCGGTGTCCTTGGCCGCTGGACGACGAGGGATGTCCGGCATCGTACAGGTTGGGCTGAAGCGGCGCCCCAGGGTACCGATGTCAGGGCGCTGGTGACGCGGAGATCGGTCAGGGCATGCTCCAGAAGTCCAAGGAGTTCGCGGCTTCTGGGAACCGCGTCTACCTGCCCCTCGCGGACTGAGCAAGCGGCTGGGTAGCTCCGCTTCGGACGGGGCTACCCAGCTTCTCGCCGTATGAGACCACGCACCTGCTGAGAAGCGGCAGCAGGCCGGTTTGCCTTGGAAACCGGTTTGGTCTGTGGTGATGGGTCTCGTACGGTCATGGGCATGAAGGACATGACCGGCGAACCGCGCAGGCTCGGAGTTCCCGGGCCCGAGGCGAGGCTGCGGTTCGAGGCAGAGCCCCGGAAAGTGGGGCCCGGTCCAGGACGCAGGCTGCTTGTGCTCGACGGAGAGCCCGCGTACGAACTCTCCCACTGGTGTGGGACGTGTCAGTTCCTGTTCCAGCGACTCGCGGGCGCCAACCAGACGTTGTCGTTGGAAGGCATGCAGGAGCGTCTCGCCGGCCACCTCTCAGACCTGGACGATGACATCCTCGACGCGTTCGGCTCCCTGCTACCCGAAGGCGACTACCTCCCTTCGTTGCTCCGCGTCGAGCCACGGCTGATCACTCCAGGCCAGGAGGGCGACTACTTCAACGGTGAGCAGGTGGCCACCTGGGGGCTCGACGGGTTCTGGGGGCTTCCGGAGCACCCCCGCACGCCGTACTACCGCACGTTCGAGACCGTGGTCGATGACGTCGCGCACCTCTATGAGTTCGTTGTGCCGATGGTCCCCCCGTCCTGGAACGAAAGGGAGCGTGTGGAGGAGTACGTCGAGCAGATGGAGCGGGGGGTGGTGCCGACGGCGGTGGCGGTTTCGACTCTGGATCTGTGTCAGCCCGCGCTGGACCTGTCGACCGACTACTACCAGCACTGGGGACTGACGCATTTCCTGCTCGACGGCCACCACAAGCTGGAGGCGGCGGCATCGGCGGGTCACCCCGTGCGGCTCCTGTCGCTTCTGGCCCTCGGTGAAGGCTTGTCCGAGGCGCAGGACGTCCGGAGGTTGCCGACGCTGCGCACCCAGCCACGTCAGGTCCGCGCGGCTCGGCAGGCACAGTGACCTGGATCGATGTAGCTCAAGCTAGATGAGTTGATCCGAAGTGACTCAGTGGTCGTAGGCGATCAGCGAGCGGGTGACGGGTGCGCCGGTGTGGTTGTTGTGCCAGATCGCGGCGGCCATTGCCAGGATGCGCTGGGCGACTCGTACGGCGACGCCCTCGAAGGTCCGGCCGCCATGTTGCTCCAGGTTGAGCTGGCCTTTGAGGGTGTCGTTGACCGACTCGATGAGTTGGCGGACCCTCTTGAGCATCGGCTCGCCGTACCGCTGATTCTCCCGCTTGCGCGAGGGCCGCAGCAGTTCGATGCCCTGCTCTGCGAGGGCTTGCTCGAACGGTTTGGACGCGAAGCCCTTGTCTGAGATCAGCACGATGCCTTCGCGCGCGGCGACGAGATCGGCGTCGACCTCCAGCATTGCCGCGAGGACTTCGCGTTCGCCGATCTTCGGATTGGCCAGCGCCCACATGACCGGCATCCCGGTCGGGGTGCACACGAGGTACAGGCGCAGGCCCCAGAAGAACTGGGAGTGCGAGGCGCAGTAGCCGTAGCCGGCCCAGCCTGCCAGGCTGGAGCGCTGCACTGTCGGGCGCGACATCCCGCACGGCACGGGTGTCGAGTCGGTGATCCAGTGGTTGTCGAACCAGAAGTCGCTGTCCATCGCCAGTGCCCGGATCAGCCGCTTGACCAGCCCGAGCGCGGCCCGGAGCCGCTTGTTGTAGCCCGCGCGCTGCGGCAGGTACGGGGCCATGTGGGACAGGTGCTTGTTCGCGTAGCGCAACCAGCGGGACTCGGAGTGGAAGCCCAGCAGGGACTGGGCGACGGCCAGGCATACGAGCTCGGAATCGCTCAGCAACGGGGGTCGACCGAGGCTTCGGGTTCCCCCGATCTCGTCGTCGACCCTGACGTAAAGTGCGGTCACGAGGGTGTCCAGATCAGCGTGCACGTGGCCTCCAGGTCATCGTTGCTCAGCAACGCCGATCCTGGACACCCTCGCCGAGTCTTGGTGGGAATCGTGAAGGAGGTGGGCGTGAGCGATCGTCCGGGGTACTGGGATCCGCTCCCGGCTGTGCGTGCGTCAGCCGGAACGGCACTGCCCTGGAAGGAGACGGTCACCGTCCTTGCTCCGGCAGAGACCTATCTGATGGGCCGCTGGGCCGAGCGGAACTGGCGCAATGTGCCGGGACCGTTCTACGGCGCGGAGACAGACACCTGCGAGATGGGCCCCGAGGTCGCACCACGGCACGTCATGTGCGACGAGACCGGTCAGGAGTTCGTCTTCCGGCAGCCCCGGAGACCTGCCGAGGTTCACAGGGTGCTCTTCGCGGCCTGGAACGATCCCTGTGGCCAGTACGGCATGGACGGCGACCAGTGGTGGACCGCACAGTCCGTTCGGGCCTGGTGGCAGGAACGCGCACGACTCCGGGAGTGGGCCGAGCACTTCGCCACCACCCCCCGGCTCCCGCCACTTCCAATACGGGTTGGCTGACCTGCTGTCCTACCTCGATGGTGACCTCCAGGCCCACCTCCGCGGCTATCTCTTCTGGTTGGAAGAGGGACGCCCTCCGGCCGGCTCCGAGACTCTGCCCGACCTGTAGACCTCGCAGGCATTCGGAGACACTCGTCTAGTCGGGCAGCTATTCAGGCGTACACCGTGCAGGGGCTGTTCCCTGCACGATGCTGATCTCTCAAACCATCACTTCGAAGTGCGGCTCTCAGATGGGCCTGAGCAGCGATGACGTGAAGGGGGATGAGGGAGAAGTCCCAGGAGTTCGCGGCATCGGGCAGCCGTGTGTACCAGCCGCTCGCGGAGACGGGCGGCAGGTCGACCGGCTGACCCGGCCGCCTCAGTGGAGGGGGGCCCGCCAGGCCACCAGTCCCGGCCGGCCCGCCTCCGCGAAACCCACCGCGAACGGCTTGTCGCCGTCGTCCGTCACCAGGTGAATGCTGCACTCCGTCACGCTGTCGCCCGGCGGAATCATCCGGGCGACCCAGTCGGACGGACAGCCGGGGATCTTCGTGTCGAGGACGAAGGGAGTCTTCCCCCGTATCTGCCGACCGCCCTCCGTCAGCAGGCGGACACGGTCGGCCTGGTCGGCGTAGAGGTCTTTCCGCCCGGAGTTGGTGTAGCTGACCGACACGTAGTACGGGACGCCGCGCCGCTCGTTCTCGTTGAGGCCGAGGTCCAGGCCCGCGAGGTCGGCCGCGCTGCCCCGGCGTACGGACACCAGCTTGGCGGGCAGTTCGAGGACGTCCTTGCCGGTGAGAACGCCATTCTCGCCGGCGTCCCACCGGACGCGGACGACGTCGTCAGGATCCGCCAGCCCAGCGGACGCCGCCTCGATACCGCCCTCGACGGGCCAGGTGGCGACCGCGCCGCCCTCGTCGAGGTAGCCGTCGGCGTTGTGCGTCAGCGACAGCACGCCGACGCCCTCCGGCAGCGCGTAGGTCACGCAGGTGTCGTACGAGTCACCGGGCGCCAGCGTCTTCGACGCTGTGTCCGCGCAGGGCAGGTCGACCCCGCCCGGCCTGCCGCCGCTGACGTAGACCTCCTTCCCGCGCACCCAGTCGGTGCCGTTCAGGGCGAACTTGCTGTCCACCATGTAGGCAGCGGGGATCTCCTTCCGGCCGGTGTTGGTGACCTCGAAGGCGAGGTAGTGGGGAACCATGCCCTTCAGCTCCCCGCCCACGCGCGCCCCCTGCATGTCCTCCTCCGAACCCCGGACCAGGCTCTTGACCGTGATCCTGACCTCGTACGACCGGTCGCCGGTGTCCGTGTGGACGACGTCCCGTGCGCCCGTCCGCACCGGCAGGTCCGTCCAGGAGGCAGGCCTCTCCGCAGCTCGCTCCACGGCCCCACCCGTGACCTGTTCCCCCGCGCACCCGGCGAGGAGGGGTATCGACACCGCGCCCATGGCAGCGTTCCTGACGTAGCTGGACAGGCGCATGGACTCCCCTTGCCGCACGATAATCCGGATCCACCGGAGGACCGATGCATCGTAGGACGTCACAGCGGATGCGGAGGCGGCAGGTGGGGCCGGGCGCGGTTGCTTTCGTTCCTGGCCCTCAGACCGTGTCTGAGATCTCGGGAACTCTGAGGGTCAGGTCAGTTGTCGAATACTGGGAGTGCGGGAGCTCGTGGCGAGGGGTTGCCCGCACGCGCACGTTTGGCTTACCGGGTGGCCGACGTTGCTCTGGGTGCTGAACGTTCCGGTCTGCCGGGACTGGGGGCAGAGGTATGCGGCGTGCAGACGGACCCAGCGTGTCATCGCTGTTGATGGTGTGTCCCGCATAGCGTCGTGGAACGGTGCCCACCAGTAGGCGACGACTGTCCGGAGTATCAGTCGCTCCTGTGGATGACGCCGAACCCTGCGATGCGTGCCGCGGCTGGGTGCTGAGGGTGCTTCTGGCCTCCCGAACAGACTGCATGTTCCCAGCCGTACTCAAAGGCGGCGGCCGACGGAGTCGGGATAGGCGGGAGCCGTTTCACCGGCCCCGAGCCGTCTTCCGTTGCTTCAGCGGGCCCGCTTGCTGCATACTCCGCTGGCCCCCCACGCATGGCTCCTCCCCGACCTGCCCACCCGGTGCCGGTGGAACGTGCCGCTCCAAGATCCATTCCACTGAACAGGACCAGGCGTGACCCCTGCCGAAGTATGTGCGGCCCTCGTCGTCTCAGGCACTCTTCTCTGCCTGGGGACGTTCCCTCTGCGCCCGCAAAGCAGGTTGCTCGCCGGGCCCGATCCGGCCCTGTGGCGAGCAATCGTGCTCGCGTGCTTCGGGCTCTGGCGACCCGCCGCGCGGCTGATGACCCAGACTGGGCAGGACTGGGAGCGACGGAGCCTGTACGCCGAGGCCCTGGGGCGCGCTGGGGGCTGGCTGTGGCCGCTGTGGGTACGGGCGTGGGAGCGGGCTCGACCAGGTGACCCGGATGCGGCGCTGGTCCGGGCCCGGGCACAGGTGCACCACGCGTGGCGGTGGCGTGGAGGTCGCTACGCGAGCGCCACTGCGGCGTGGCGGTTCCGGCGGTTCCACAACGCCTTGTTTACGGCGCGCGAGAACCTCCACAACGCAGCTGTGCTCAACCCGGACGACCCAACTCCGCATGCTGCCGAGATCTGGCCGGCGCTCGGGCTCGGCTACACCGACGACATGATGCGCGAGCTCTGGGACGAGATCGTCAAGCGCGCACCGCACCACTTCGAGGCCCACTACAACGCGCTCCAGTACTGGAGCGGCAAGTGGCGGGGCTCGCACGAGAAGGCGCAGGCGTTCGCGGAGGAGGCCGCCGATGAGGCCCCAGCGGGCGCGCTGTTGGCCGCGCTGCCCCTCTTCGCCTGGTACGAGACGTATCTGGCGCGTGAGAACACGCAAGCCATCGACTCCCCGCGGGTTCGGGCTCTGGTGGACGCCGCGCTGGTGGACCTAGAGGCGGCCGCCGGGCACCCCGCTGCGCCTCGCGTTCAGCACATGGTCGCGTACTGCCTGACCAAGCAGGGACGTCACTGCGAGGCACTGCGCCACTTCCGCGCGGTGGATGGCTGGGTCGAGGCGCTGCCCTGGCGGTACCAGAACTACCAGCGCCTCGCCTACCGCGGCGTCCGTACCGCTGCCGCCCGCGGCGTCGTCACTGATTCCGTCCGGCGGTGGTTGCGGCGCAGCTGACGTTGCTGCGTCCTTCAGAACCCGACGTCGGCGGGGCCGTTTTGCGTCCTGCGAACGGCGCCGCCCGTGGGCAGACAACGGGCAAGCGAGAGCCTCGCCGACGGGGGCGGCGAGGCTGCAGCCAGTGTGGCAGCAGCATCCCCCAGTCGGGCAAGCAGAGTGGCCGCGATGGCCACGACAGCGGCGACGCACGTCCAGGTGACACGGTCGGCCACCTGGCAGACGTTCGCCCCCGCCGGATCACCAGCGGGGACGAACGCGGGAGAACCGAGCTCGCACCCGTGTCAGTCCCAGCAGAACTGCCAGGTCCCGAAACGGGTCCAGCGGTTCGCCCAGGAGGCGGTGTCGTTGCCGTCCGGGCAGTACGCATACTGCTCGATCGCCGTCTCAGCCACCGCCTCCGGCTCCTGCGGCGGCGAACCCACGTCCAAGATCAACGTGCGCTCGGACACATACAGCAACTCGGCGCCGAACCGGTCGTACCAGGAATGCAGGAAGGCCACGTGGTCCGAGTCGAACATCGGCCGGCCATCCGGCCCGTGCGCCCAGGAGGGCGCGTACGGGTACCCGGGCAGTAGACCGGGAACGGACCAGCCGGCCCGGGTCTCCACCAGGCACAGCCAATCCGGCCGGAAGTCGGTGATCCGACCGGCCTGCGGCTCGGCCGAGATCTCCTGGGCGAGCCGCTTCGGATCGAAAGCGGCCCGCCACAGCTCCTCCCCTGTCTGGTCCTCCGCATGAGTCAGACAATCTGCGAGAGCCGCCGACGTGCCTCTGCAACGATCTCGCCAGGCGCCGTCACAGCACGCTCATCGAAGACGTCCGGCTCGGCGAGGTCTCCCGCCACCAGGGCCGAAGGGGGTATCTCGGAGAGCAGCGGATGGAACCCCGTACTCTCCCGCGCCGCCAACAGCTCCCGCCACATGGACTCGGCCCCGCTCTCGGTGATCCGGCGGCCCAAGACACGGGCACCGGAACGCGAGCGAGCTTCCTCCACGCCGGCGACAGGCACGGTGAAACCCACGCTACGCAGGATCTCGATCATGTGGGAACTATCCATGGAGCGGGTCTCTGTCTTTCAGGTTCTATTAACGAAGGTTCTCGGTGAAATCGAAGTCGTCACCGATGATGCGGATGCTGGTCAGGCCGACGGGATGCTGGGGCGATACTCGCACCGAGTTCACGGCGGACCTGGCCATCCCCTCGTCGTGGTCTCGGAGACGGACCCGCCCGAGCCGCACCACCGCGTTGGTCCAGCTCGCCCAGAACCTGCCGCCCGCGATCCTCGCGCCCATGCTCGGCCTGCACCCCATCACTGCCCAGCAATGGCGCCGCCGCGCCGCCACCGACTGGACCGCCTACCTCGAAGCCCGTAGCGCCAGCCAGGTATCAGGAGGCGAGACAACCGGGACCGGGGCCTGATCGCCGTGGCCGTTACCCGCTGCGTCCCTTCTCCTGGTCAGTTGCTGTCTTCTTCAACGGGTTCGGGATTGCCCGTCGTTTCCCTTACTGAAGAACGACGGTGACGCCGTACTCGCGCAGGAGGTCCACGGTCACCTCGAAGTAGGACAGGCCGCTGCGGTGGTGCAGGACGTGTCCGGCGAGGGCGTGGCGGGCGATGTCCGCGTGGTGCCAGACGAGGGTGAACGGGGGGACGACGGAGGGCCCGCCGCCCAGGTAGTCGTGCACCGAGTCCAGGTCTCTGCCGTAGTTGGCGCCGGGACCGAGCAAGGCTTCGCCGAGCGCCAGGAGCATGCTGGTCCTGTCGGTGATGTGCAGTCCGTCCAGGTGGTACGTCCCGCCGGACAGGCCCTCCGGCCCGTACGGGTCGACGCGGGTGAGGTCCAACCACTCGGACTGGCCTTTGGCGTCGAACTGCGCCCATTGGTTGGGCAGGGTCGGAACGCCGTCGGACCAGATCTCCCAGACTTGGCGGGCGGCCAGAGTGGGGCGGTCGTCGCCGGGGTCGGTGATGGTGACGTCGATCAGGGCTCCGCCGAGGACGGACGGGCGTGCCTCGACGGTGTGCAGGTCGAGGCGGTACCTGGTCATCGTTCGGCCGTGGCGGTCGAGGGGCCAGAGCGCGAGCGGGGCGCCCTTCTGTGGAAGGGGACGACTCAGCAGGGCCAGAAGCGGTGCGGCGGGCTCGCAGCCGATCAGGTGCACGGGCTGGGTGGGTCGCTGCGGGCGCGGGGTGAACAGGCCGTCAATGGAACGGCAACCGCCCGATGGGCTGTCCCCCCTGATCGAGGGAAACCACAGGTCGAACCGCGGGCTCGAAGGCAGCCGCTTGCTGCCCCAGTAGTCGTCCTCCCTGACGCCGGTGCCCACGACGATGTCCACGCGCCCGGGATCGCCCGGCGTGGGCCACTGGGCCAGGACAGCCGTGTCCTCCAGGTCCCAGAAGCGAGCCGGCCCGTCGTTCGCGGGATCCATAGGCTCGATCGAGAGCATTCCGTCCCCCAGCAGCCGCACCGGTTCGGCGCTGTCCGCCACGGCCTGGACCAGCAGGCTCTCGCGCGGGCAGCCGCGCAGCGTCAGGACCTCTCGCGGCAGCGGAGGCGCGTCCATGAACAGGCCTTCGACCTCGGCGCACCGCCCCCACAGCACGCCCTCCTCCTCACCGTCGGTGTCCTCCCGCACCAGGAGATACCGGACCGGGAAGTCCCGCTCCCACCCCACATGTTCCTCAGACCGCACGCTTCTCCCCTGCTACCAGGCTGTCTTGGCGCGCCAACCCTACGGCTCGCTGACGCCGAAGCCCTCCGAATATCGCTTGCTTGGAATGACGCTCACCGCCAGTCGGGGCATCGAGCTGGGATGCCAAGCGTCGTGAGGAGTACGCCAACGACCAGGACGCGAGCACGTCGCTGGTCGCGGTGAGCGCACGGTCGAATTGCCAAAAGGCCGATCAGGACCCGCGCGAGTGGATGCCTCCGCTGCCCGACGCCCACTGCCGCTACATCTCCGAGTGGGTGGGCACCAAGCTCCGCTGGGGACTCGCGGCCGACCAGGGCGAAGTCGACGCGCTGCAGGTGTACGCCGACGGACCGTGCGAGACCACCGTCGTCCACTACACGCCCGCACCGTAGCAGCACACCCCCGGGACCGGACGGCTACGCCGCCGGCTGGTCCCGCGGCACGTCTCCCACCACAGCCATCCAACGAAGGACGGCACCCGCATGTCGGCGTTCCGCAGGACCCTCACCTCCGCCCTGTCCGCCACCGTGCTTGCCGCAGGGCTGGCCCTCGGGGCGGCCGCCCCCGCCCGCGCCGCCTCCTGCCCCTCGTCCGCGTCGCCGAAGATCCCGGGAGGGAAGGCTCATTGGACCCTGAGCTGCCGTGGCGGCACGCTCAAGGTCTACGGCTGGGTAGAGGACACCCGGCAGGAGGGCGACTGCGCCAACGTCAGTGTCTGGCCCGGAGGAGGGCACCACTGGAAGCTGGTCAGTGCCTGCAGCTGGGGTGAACGGAAGAACTTCGACTTCGCCTTCGCCGGAACCACCACGGCGAGCGTGTACCTCTACCTCGGCCGCTAACGCGCTGCCAAGCCGGTGCTGCCGGAGCCGCTTGCCCTGGCGGCGGACGTCCTCGGTGTCGATGCGACGCCCCGCGTGGCGGCCGGTGAATTCGGTTGCGACGGGGCGGGTGGGCTCGGTGAGGTTACGTTCATGGACGGTGCAACAGACGATGTGAGCCAGGCAATCGCGGGTGAGTTGCAGCTCATGGATCCGGCTGTCCGGGCCTCGCGGGAACGCGCCGGGCAGCTCCTCGACCCGGAATTCGTGGAGGTCGGCGGGTCTGGGCGGCGATGGACGTACGAGGCGATGCTCGCCGAACTTCCCGATCATCCGGGCAGTTCGGCGGACGCCCCCTGCTTCGAGCCCTCACGCATGTCGGGTGTGCTGCTCGCGCCGGGTCTGGTGCATCTGACGTTCGAGACCATGCTCGGTGAGCGCAGGACCAGACACAGTTCGATCTGGCGCAGGGAGGACGGAACCACGGCCTGGCGGATGTACTACCACCAAGCCACGCTCGTGCCTCCCGGCGTGGACTAGTGAGCTGGGTCGGAGACTCCTAGGCAGTTCGCCCGGCTTCCAGGCATTGCAGCCAGCGATGCCGAGGCGAGCCGCTCCGCGGTCGAAAGCGGGCCCGGCCACCAATCGTTCACTAGCCGACGGAAACAACCCAGTCGGGCCGACCCCCTGGGGCGACGGTCACCTCGTGAACCGCACCTCCCTCGGTGGTCATGCGAATCCGGTCAGCAGCCGTCCACACCGTCTCGCGGAGTTCGTTGTCTTCGTCGTCGCCGTTGAAGCAGCCGACACTCCAGCGGCGTTCCAGCAGATGGCTCCCCTGGTGGACGTAGACGCACCAAACGGGGTCGAGGAAGCCGTGCCGCGCCACCACGACCAGCCGGCGGTCGTTACGGCCGGGAGCCGACTCCGCCTTCACCTCCTCGTCCGAGCCACCGAACACCGAGGAGACCCAGCCGCCGATAAGCAACGTCGGCACGCCGACGACCAGCAGCATGGTGACCAGGGGCACGCGCAGCGAGGACTCCGCCAGCCCCAACAGGACCGCCCCGGTCGCCGCGGCCAGGGCAAGCCACCCCAGCACAAGGACGTACTCGCGGAGCCCGACCAGCAGGACCAGCGCGCCCTCACCTCCCGACTCGAGCCCGGCCAAGGCCACGGCGCCGAGGACGACCCCCACCGCCAGCAGCAGGAAGGCCGACGGTCTGCGATAACGCCTGAAGTTCACGATCCCCCCGAACGATGTGGATCACGCAGCCTAAGCTCGGCGCAGTCCGGACTGCTAGGGCCTGCCTCTCCGATCATGAACGGAGCCAGATGAGGAGTGCGGCGGCGGTGACGGTGCCGAGGTAGACGTATCCGCGCTTGCCATAGCGGGTGGCCACGGCTCTGAACTGCTTCAGCTTGCCGATGGCCCGCTCCACTGTGTTGCGATCCTTGTACCGGTCTTTGTCGACCCCGGGGGCCGTCCGCCGCGTGAACCCCGGCGCAGGCGGGCGGCCTTGTGGTCCTTCTTCTCCGGGATCACGTGCCGGATGCCGCGTTTGCGGAGGTAGGCGCGGATCTCACGGTTGCTGTACGCCTTGTCGGCGCTCACGCTGTCCGGCGTACGGCGGGGACGGCCGCGTCCCGCGCGCGGGACATGGATCTTGTCGATGACCGGCTCGAACTGCGTGCAGTCCGCCCGTTGTCCCTGCGTGATCAGCAGAGATAGCGGGCGGCAGTGGCCCTCCGCGGCAATGTGAATCTTGGTGGTCAGGCCACCGCGGGACCGGCCGAGGGCCTCACCCGGGGCACCGCCCCCTCCAAAAGGCCGTGCAACATCACGATGGCCGGCAGCCGCCGCGCTGGCTTTCGGCGACCCCCTTTTTGAAGGGCTCGGCGGCGCGGGCGGTGGAGTCTGAGGTGCTCCTGCGGCGTGCTGGTGAGCGCGCGTGATGGTGGGGTCGACGTTGATGTTCCAGTCGATGCCGCCTTCGGCGTCGGCGGCGGACTGGACGTGCCGCAAGAGCCTCTCCCAGGTGCCGTCGGCCGACCACAGCAAGTGCCGCTTGTGGACGGTCTTCCAAGGGCCGAAGCGTTCGGGCAGCTCCCGCCAATGCACCCCGGCGCCCAGCCGGTGAATGATCCCGTTGATCACCTGCCGGTGATCGCGCCACCGGCCGCACCGGTTATCACTCACCGGCAGCAGCGGCTCCAGCACCGCCCACTCGCCGTCCGTCAGATCCCCCCGACTCAACATGGCCAGCCCCACGGTCTCCCTGCTTGCAGTGATACGGCTATTCGATGACCGCAGTGGCTTCGACCTCGACCAGGAGGTCCGGTTCCCCTAGCGCCGCAACGCCCAGCAGGGTGATCGGCTTGACCGGATCGATGCCGAGCTTCGCTGCCGCCCGGCCCACGCCCTCACCCAGCAGCGGCATCTTCTCGGGACTCCAGTCGACGACGTAGACGGTCAACTTCGCCACGTCTTCGAAGGAGCCGCCGATCCCGGCCAGAGCGGTGGCGATATTGAGATAGCACTGCTCGACCTGAGCGGCGAAGTCTCCCTCGCCCACGGGCCGGCCGTCGGCGTCGCGGGCGACCTGCCCCGCCAGGAACACCAGCTTCGATCCAGTGGCGACCGACAGCTGCCGGTAGACCTCGGGCTTCGGCAACCCCTCGGGATTGACCAGCGTCACGGACATGAACGGCCTCTTCCTCTTGGCGTCAGGAGCAGCAAGATCAGCACCCTATGGACGCATAGCGCTGCTATGTATTGTGGTGCCATGGCGAGGACGAAAGATCCAGCGGTCCGCTCCCTGCTGCTCGACCGAGCCGCACACATGCTGCGGACGAGGCAACCGGTCACACTCCGCACCCTGGTCGCCGGAACCGGCGTGTCAACGATGGCCGTCTACACCTACTTCGGCGGCATGGACGGCTTGTGGAAAGCGTTGCGGCAGGAAGGCTTCACACGCCTGGCCGCCCAACTCGCGGCCGTCAGGATGTCCACGGACCCGGTACGAGACCTCGCCGCACTGGGAGCCGCCTACCTGGCCAATGCGATGGAGAACCCCGATCTCTACCGTGTCATGTTCGACGCGGGCTTCGACCTCGAAGACACCGGCGCCGCGGACGAAACCCTGGACCGCCTCGTCCGCGCCATCGACCGGGCCAAGACCAACGGCCGCTTCCGTGACGAGGTCGACCCGCTGGAACTGGCAACACAAAGCTGGACAATCGGCCACGGACTCGCCTCACTCGTCGCCACAGGCCCCCTGCCACACCAGGCACTCACTCACGGCGCGCCCATGCTGACCGCACTGTTCACCAGCGCAGGAGACGAACCCGACCGATGTCGCCAGTCGGTCGAGCGCGGCTGGGGACGGATGCCCCCGGCCGGGCTCGGCTCTCGTGATCGGGGAGACAGGACCTAGACGCGATGAACTCCGATGGCTTCAACCTGTACAGCTCCTCGGCGATCCTCGCAAGACCCACAGACCTTCGGCTGGCTCATGTACCACCGCCGCCTCGCCCGCGACTACGAGACCCGCCCCCACCGCTCCGAAGCCACGATCAAGGTCGCCATGGTCGACCTCATAAGCCGACGGCTCACCCGCGAATCCACGCCGAACTGGCGCGACTCCTGAGCACACCAAGTCAGGACGCAGAGCCCTGAGCAGGGCACTGCCAATCGGCCGAGCCAATCACAGTTCCCTCCACATCACTGAGGTGGAAGCAGTTGCCGTTGACCCACACAGTGAGCGATTCGGGCCGATGGTCGACCTGGAACGGTTCGTCACCGCGCAGAGTCCCGGACCATGATCCATCTGCAGGCGAGTGAGTGACGACGACCCACGTCCGCTTCGGGGGAATCTGGTGCGTTTCCGCCCAGGTCTCCACGGTCAGCTCCAGCGCTGCCTCACCACCATTGCTGAGCAGCAGCCGCGCTGTTCCCCCGGTGACCATTCCCGGCGCCTCTCCTTGCCTCTACGGGCAATCCCGCGTGCAACCACAGACTCTACGAGCCCACGCGACCCGATCGTCATGCGCACTCATCTGCTGGAGGCGGCTAAATGCACTCCGCCCGAAGTCCTGAACGGCTTGCAACTGGCCGGGGCACCAGCGAGTCACGTCGTCTGCCATTCCGGATCCGGGGCCCTCGCCCTTGTCGACGAGGTTCCGTCCGAAGTCGTGTTCCGCAGCTGTTCTCGTGCACGGACCCTCCTGCGCTGTTCCGGGTCCTGGACGGCCACGGTCCGCAGGCCAGCCAGTTCGATCTGCTCGAATACTCCCAACGCGAGGTCTGTGCAGCAGTCCCCCTCACCCTTGACGGGCAGCCCGCCTACGTAGCGCTGTCCCTGCCCGTAGCCCAGTTCAGCCGCCTCACACACGCGGCAAGCGTTCTCTCCAACCGATCAGGACTGCTCCTGCTCGCCCTGCTCGCCGCGCTCCCCGTCAGCACCACAGCCGCGGCCAACGACGAAGCCAGACCGCCCATCGCAGCTTCGACTTGTCTCCCAGCCGGGGCAACAGCAAGTGCTCGGGGTCTTCCCGCCTTCCTGACCGGAACCTGGTAGACCTGCGGCAGCACGACGAGACGCTCGCCGCCATCGCGCTGCCCTTCGGCTCAGATCGGTGGGCCGCTCCTGCCCGCGAATCTCGCGGGCAGGAGAGCCGGGAGACAGCAATGAACGGGCGCACCCTCGCCCAACGTAGGTCGAGGGTGCGCCCGATAGGCGTTGATTTCCATGGCGAGACACTGCCGCAGCAGAGCTCGTAACAGCGCTGGCTCGTGGCCAGCTCACCCGTACGGCGCCGCCCAATCTATGCCGTGATGACTTTGTCCTGGTGAAGTTGGTGGGGTGCTGTCCGCAACGCTGGTGATCACTGCTTCCAACAGGCCACCGACTGCGGACCAGCGGATTCCACCCGCACCCCCATCGTCAGGCGACGACAGAATCACTCACAGGACCACGAACCGCGCTCTCAGAGCAGCATCTCCCCGGTGGACACGCTCAACCCACTCTCGACGCGCGGGGCGAACGTGCTGTTGCCGTTCAATGCGCCCGAGCCCTGGTAGTACCAGAGGCGGCCCTGGGCATCCCGGGCCAGGAGATCCGGCTTTCCGTCACCGTTGACGTCGCCCGGGGCGATGACGGAGTTGTACTGGTTCCAGCTGTATCCGATCTGCACACGCGGCTTGAGCGCGGTCGACCCCGTCTCTCCCGTACCTGCATAGAAGAAGAGGAGGCCCTGCGGGTCACGCGCGATGACGTCGGCCTTTCCGTCACCGTTGACGTCGCCCGGGGCGAGGACGGTGTCGTAGATCTGCCAACCGTGGCCGATCTCCACCTTGGCGCCGAACTGGCCCGTGCCGTCTCCCGGTACGAGATACAGCTTGCCGTCGTCGAAACGGACCAGCAGGTCGCGTCCGGCCTCGCCGATCATGTTGTCGGTGGCCTGGAGCGTCGTGGCCTGGCCCCATCCCCAGCCAGCCTTGATCCTGTTCCTGTAGAACAGCTCGGTGGGGTGGCCGGGGTGGAGGTACAGGTCGCCCTGACCGTCGATCGTGTACAGGTCCGCAGTACCGTCGTTGTCGCCGTCGAAATCACCGCCGCGCGCGAGCAGCCGAGCGCCGCCGAAGTCGGCGCCGATCTTGCACGGCAGTGCCCCGAGCCTGCCGTCGGTGCCGCCGAAGTGGCGCCAGAGGTCGCCAGCGGAGTCACGGCGGAGCATGTCGGCCCTGCCGTCGTCGGGGTTGTTGCACCAGGACCAGGTCGCAGCGCCACGATAGGCGTAGTGGTCCGAGACGGCCGGGTCTCGCGTCAGCGCGTCTCCCACCACATTCTTGAAGTGCCCCTCGCTGAGGAAGATGTAGTCGAGCTTGGCCTCCGGGTCCGTGCCCTTCTCACGCAACGTGGGCTCACCGGACCTGCAACGGCCAGCTGGCGGATTAAGCGCCTGGCACTTTGCGGTGAACCGGCTGGCGTCACTCTCATCCGCCTCCATGAATCGGCCGACGCCGCCGGAGTGGTTGTAGAAGGCGTCGAGCGACGTGGACAGGGGCGCGTTGGCCTGATCGCGCTCCGCCCCCGCACCGTGGATGGGATTGAAGTCACCACCGAGTACGACGGGGACGCCGGCGTTGATCCAGGACTGGACCTCTTCGGCAAGGTTCTCTGCCTGCCCCTGCGTCACAGCGGCGGTGTACGGGTACAGGTGGACCGAACAGGCGAGCGTCGTGCGGCCCTGCAGAGAAGCCTCGACGCAGGCGGGATTCCAGTCCTCCTTCTTCGCCGGGTCCTCGGTGCCGGTCGTCACGTCGATCTCCTTGGGCGTCACCGCACCCTTGGCGAGTACCGCGATGCCATAGTTGGACTCGTCGTGGTGTGCCGGGTCGTCGTTGTCCACACACAGGTCTCCTGTGCCGTCCTCGGCAGGCGTCAACGTGGGCACGAAATGACCCTCGTATCCGCGACTATCCAACTTGGTCTTCAGGTAGTCGAACTGGGACTCGCAGACTTCCTGGAGGAACAGCAGGTCAGCGTTCCACTCAGTGACCTGCTTCGCGATCCTGTCGCCTCGCGTCGTCACGTCGTCCGTGAGCGTGCAGTCTGCCAATTCATTGCTGTTCCCGCAGATGTTGTAGCTCAGGAACCTCAGGACCGGCGAAGAATTCGGCCACACCTCGTCGGCCGCCGCCGACGGCACGAGTCCCCCCAGCGAGACGGCCGTCAGCAATGCCACGAGTAGCGCCTTGATGCGCATGCTCGGTTTCCCCCTCATGAATGCGGGCGTCACGAGACGCCCGAGAAAATGACCCCCGATCCTGACACGCGAGCTGTGTCGCCCTCGTCGCCGGGTCTCAGGCCGTGTTGAGATCTGCCGGGGAGCTGGGGGGGTTCCGCAGCGCGGACCGGCAGACCGGCCGGGGCCAGCTGTACGCGGCCTTTGTCCAGCACCTCTCCTCTCGCGTCGCCCACCGCCTCGTCACGGTGAGCGGCCCGCATGCCGACCTGGCCGGCGGCCACGCGGACCGCGCCTGGGAGAAACGGATCCGCGAACTCGTCCGCCCCGACGTCCTCATCCTCGACGACTTCGCCATGCGACAGCTGTCCGCGACGCAGGCCGATGACTCAGGGCCTGGACGTGGCGTCGGCTGCCTTCACCCTGCAGCCCGAGCACCTTCCGAACCTCTTCGCGACGAACAGATGCCGATAGACCGTCACCTGGCGCCGAGGGATGCCGCAAAGTGTCGCCTTGTCCGCCAGGGCGTGCTCCAAAGCGGGGCCAACTGTCGCCCTGCATGCAGCGAAGCTCGTTGGGCCAAGCCCGAACGTGAAACTGAAGGATCGGAGGCGGTGACCAAGCTGCAGCATGGCCACCACCCTCGCACGTGGCCCGATCAACGTGAAGTCAAGGAGACAGGTCCTAGCGCAGGTGGCCGGACAAGGATGTCAGCCTGGGATGAGATCGTTTCCGCATGGCCGAGACACACGAAGCAGACGACGTCGAACAGGCCGTCATCACCCACTATCACCTAGCCGATGAGGGCCTCGGCAACCCCAGCCAGCGAGAGATGATCCGCCGGGCCCAGAACCTGCTATCCGAGGCGATCGAGCAAGCTGAGGTCGGCGAGTTCGACGGCAACGAATACGGAGGTGGCGAGGTGATCCCCTATGCCTACGGACCCGACGCCGACGCGCTCTTCGCTGTGATGGCACCCATCCTGCACGACCTGCCGTTCCGTCCGGCACACGTCACCTTGCGCTATGGCTCGGTCGATGACCTTTCGGCAACCGAACATCGAGTGGACCTCTGACGAGGCGAATCACGATCCCGCGGACAGGCGGGCACCTGCGCGACCTGACAGCGGGACGCGGGTGGGGAGGCCCATCGTCGACGTTTGCCAGACACTCCCCCTGTGCCCTTCCCTGTGTGGTGCAGGCACACAGAACCCTCCCGGGTTGCTGATCCCGGACGTAAGCCGACCGGGCGGGCTCCTGGCGCAGGCCGACGAGAAGGCGATCGCCGCCCTGTGCCCACGCGGGCACAGGATCCCGCCGATCTCCGAAGAAGAGGAGTCGCCCCATCTGCCCGTGGAAAAGCTGCCTCACGGGACTGACTAACTGGGGGAGACGATGGGCTACACAGCCATACATCCGACATGGGGCCGGCTAGACGCAACGCTGGACGATCTCGGCTGCGGCCGCGCCTGGGCGGACATTCATCGCGTCCAAGGCCTCACGATGTCGTGCCCTGAGTGCCGAGGCCGGGTCTTCGCCCGAGTCTCCATCCACCGTGACCGGCACTTCTACCACCAGACGCGACCGCAAGACTGCCAGCTGGCGAATGAATCACCGGAGCACCACCTACTGAAACTCGAGCTGGCCACCGCCGCCCGGGCAGCCGGGTGGCGCGCCGAGCTGGAGATCAGCAGCAAGACCCGCAACTGGCGAGCCGACGTGATGGTCTTCGACAGGAACGACCGCCCGTTCATGGCGCTGGAGGCACAACTGTCCCCCATGACGCCAGATGAAGCACGGATGCGTACCGACCGCTACGCACAAGACGGAGTGACGGTGTGCTGGGTCGCCCTGGCAGGGCGACCATGGGAGCGAGTCGTACCCGCCCTGCGGGTGCACTTCCCCAACCAGACGGGCGAGGCCTGGACGGTGCGGCACGGCATAGCACGCTACGACTGGACCACACACACTCAACGCGAAGGCAACGTGGACCCAGATCACATGCCCGTGATGGCGATTCTTGAAAACGGCCAGCGATGCTCCTCGCCCCACTTCCTTGACCATTGAACGGTGTGGGGAATGTGGGGAGCGAGGAGCGACTGCAGGGCATGCGGAGGGCACTGGCATTCTTGCCCTATGGCAATCGCGGGATCTCGCACGAAGACGACGGACACGTGGCTGACACCTGCCGATGAGGTGCTTCTGGGGCAGCGAATTGCCGAGGTGCTTCCCTCATCCGGATGGCACTGCAGTCACCCAGGGCCTCCTGGATTGCATCAGGTGCACTTGCATGACTCGATCGAGTCCGCGTTGGGCTGTGGAGGCACGCAGACGTTTCTCAGCCTCCCGGCAGGCGCTTCCCTGCCACCTGGGATCATTCCGGCTGCGGGTGTCAGCGCGCCTGTCGGACCACCGACAGCGGCAATTGTCCAGCTGCTCCGTTCACGTCTCAGGACGGACGAGCGGGGCGAGTTCTTCGAGAGCGGGCGGCTCGCAGTGCGGTGGTTCGAACCCGAAGTCGGACCGGAAATGCATCAGACCCTCACCGAACAGACCCGGCTGATCTGGGCTGCATTGCGAGCCGTGACCCGGCCGGCCGTGATCGAGGCGCCCGACGGCCGCCGCACTTCGGGACTGAGAATCGGGCCCGCTGCCCGTGACGAGGTGGTGCGCCGCCAGGTGCAGCTGGCGAGACCTGGCATCCAGCGGTTTCGGCTGGTGACCTGATGGCG
>NZ_JBHJTL010000080.1:0-36002 GCF_042264065.1 Streptomyces sp. NPDC056222
GAGACAGCCTCACCTCAGGAGCCCGAGGGCTTCGGGGCGATCTGGCCCGCGGCGATCGCGGCGAGGGCGAGGGCGAAGCCGACCAGCTGGACCGGGCCGAGTGACTGGCCGAGCAGCAGCGCACCCAGCAGGGCGGCCACGATCGGCGACAGCAGGACGAGGACGGCGACGGACGTGACCGGCAGGGTGGTCACGCCACGGACCCACAGGACGTACGAGAGCAGGCCGCCGACCAGGCCGAGCCAGAGATAGCCGAGGACGGCGCTCGCGTCGACGGCGGGCGGGGCGCCCTCGAACAGGAACGTCACCGGCACCAGGAACAGGCCGCCCGCGGCGAGTTGCCAGCCCGCGAACGCCGTCGGGCCGACGCCGTCCGGGCGTCCCCAGCGCTTGGTGAGCGTCACCCCGAGTGCCATCGAACCGGCGCCGCCGAGACCCGCCAGAACCCCGACCGCGTCGAATCCCGCGTCGGGGCCGACCACCACCAGACCGACGCCCACGACACCGGCGATCCCCCACACGAAACTCCGGGCCGACGGGGGCTGACGCAGCACGGCCACGGCCAGGACCGCGACGATCAAGGGCTGCGCGGCACTCAGCGGGGCGGCCACACCTCCGGGCAGCCGTTCGGCGGCGACGAACAGCAGGGGGAAGAGCGCGCCGATGTTGAGCACGCCCAACGCGGCGGCCCTCGGCCACCACACCCCGCGGGGCAGCGTGCGTGTGATCGCCAGCGCGATCAGGCCCGCGGGCAGGGCGCGGAGGAGTCCCGCGAACAACGGGTGGCCCGGGGGCAGGAGTTCGGTGGTGACCACGAACGTGGTCCCCCAGACGATGGGCGCGGACGCGGTCAGGGCAGTGTCGGCAAGACCTGCCGGGCTCGATGACGTCACCAGGTTCTTCACGCGATCCAGCTTCGGCGCCCATGATCAATGAGTCCAATGCATGTTTGTCACGGGATCCATCGTGATTCACGATGGATCCATGGAGCTTCAGCAGATGCGGTACGTCATCGCCGTCGCGGAGACGAACAGCTTCACCCGCGCCGCCGAGCGGTGCCTCGTGGTCCAGTCCGCACTCAGTCATCAGGTCGCCCGTCTGGAACGGGAGCTCGGCGCCCGGCTCTTCGACCGCACCAGCCGCCGCGTGCGGTTGACGCCGGCCGGTGAGGCGTTCCTGCCGGCGGCCAGGCAGGCCGTCAACGCCGCCGAGCGCGCCGCCTCCGAGGTCGCCGCGGCCGTCGGCGAGATCCGCGGTCGGCTCGCCGTCGGCGTGATCCCCACCGTCGCGGCCTTCGACATCCCGGCCGCACTGCACGCCTTTCGCCGGCTCCACCCCCAGGTCCGCATCCGTCTGCACGTCGGCGCCAGCGAGCGCCTCGTCGAGCTGGTCAAGGAGGGCACGCTCGAGATCGCCTTCCTCGGCCTGCCCTCGACGGCCGGGCCCGAAGGGGTCGGCTCCAGGGCGCTGGCCCACGACCGGCTGGTCGCCGTGGTCGCCCCCGGCCATCCGCTCGCAGGGGAGACCGAGGTCGACCTCGCCCGGCTCTCCTCCGAGGTGTTCGTGGACAAGCCGGCGGGAACGGCCGGACGCCTCCAGTCCGACCAGGCGTTCGCCGCGGCCGGAGTCCACCGCGAGGTCGCCTTCGAAGTGACCGACGCCGGGTTCACGACGCGGCTCATCCACCAGAACCTCGGCATCGCCCTCCTTCCCTCGGCCTACACCCCGCACCTCACGGGCGTGGTCACGATCCCGGTCCGGGACGCACCGTCCCGGACCGAGCACCTCGTCTGGAACCGCTCCACCCTCACCCCCGCGGCGACGGCCTTCCTCGCGGAACTGGACATCGTGATCGACCAGGAGACGGAAGGCTCCTGACACGGCGTCCGGGCATGGCTCGCCCTGTGGCGGGCGAGGCGGCGAGGCCGTCCACCCTGCCGTAACCCCGCGGCCACTCCCGGCTGCGAGGCTCGCACCCGAACGGAAGTTGTCTGTACAACTTGGAGATCCCTCGATGGTGTCACTCACCTCCGCACCGCCGTTCTGGCTGCGCGACAACTGCCCCTGCCCGGACTGCCGCGACCCCCGCAACGGCCAGAAGCTGTTCCAGATCACCGACCTTCCCGCCGCGCTCGCCGTAGCCGCCGTCCACGACACCCGCACCGCCGACGGCGCCCCCGCACGCGAGGTGGTCTGGGCCCCCGACCGGCACCGGTCCCTCTACCCCGAGACCTGGCTGGCGGCCCACCTTCCCGGCGCCCCTGCCGCACCCGGCGACGGCCGGACCGAGGACGACAAGGAGCTGTGGGCCGCGAGCCGCTTCGACGGCGGGCTCCCCGAGGCCGACTGGGACGCGTACACCACCGACCCGAACGTCCGGGCCGCCGCCCTCGACTCGGTGCTGCGCCTCGGCTTCGTGCTGCTGCGCGGCGTCCCCGTCCGCGACCGCCAGGTCCTCGACGTGGCCCGTACCTTCGGCCACGTACGGGAGACCAACTACGGCGAGCTCTTCGAGGTACGGGTCGAGGCCGACCCCAACAACCTCGCCTTCACCGGTGCCCGCATCACCCCGCACACCGACAACCCTTACCGCGACCCGGTTCCCACCCTCCAGCTGCTGCACTGCCTCACCAACGCGGCCCAGGGCGGCGACTCCGGCCTCGTCGACGGCTTCCACGCGGCGGCGCTGCTGCGCGCCCAGGACCCGGAGGCGTACGAGACCCTCACCCGGGTCCCCGCCCCGTTCGCCTTCGCCGACGAGCGCACCGAACTCCGCGCCCACCGGCCGCTGATCGGCATCGACCCGGCCGGCCGGATCCGCGAGATCCGCTTCAACAACCGCTCCATCGGCACGCTGCGGCTGCCCGCCGATCGCCTCGACGCCTTCTACGCCGCCTACCGGCGCTTCGGCGACCTGCTGCTCCGCCCCGAGCTCCAGCTCGACTTCCGGCTCACGCCCGGCGACTGTCTGATCTTCGACAACACCCGGCTGCTGCACGCCCGGACGGCCTTCGCCGAGTCCGGCGACCGGCACCTCCAGGGCGCCTACGCCGACATCGACGGACTCGCCTCCACCCTCGCCGTACTGCGCCGGGAGGAGAGCGCGAAGTGAACCCCCTCGACACCCTCGCCGGGCTCTTCGAAGGCGAAGGCGGCGCCGAGTACTTCGGCGAGGCCGTCACCCAGGCCGAGCACATGCTCCAGGCCGGCGCCCTCGCCGAGGCGGCCGGCGCCCCGCCGCACCTGATCGCCGCCGCGCTCCTGCACGACGTCGGCCACTTCCAGGGGGCGGTCACCGGCCGCGACCTGATGGAGCACGGCACCGACAACCGGCACAGCCACACCGGCGCCGACTGGCTCGACCAGTGGTTCGGTCCCGAAGTCACCGAGCCCGTAAGGCTGCACGTCGCCGCCAAGCGCTACCTCTGCGCCGTCGAGCCCGGCTACGTCGACCTGCTCTCCGAGGCGTCCGTGCACACCCTCGCCGTCCAGGGCGGGCCGATGACCGAGGCGCAGGCACGCGCCTTCGAGGCGCATCCGGGGGCCGCCGACGCCGTCGCCGTACGCCGCTGGGACGAACGGGCGAAGGACCCGGAGCTGCCGACGCCGGGCTTCGCCCACTTCAGGCCCCTGCTGGCCGGGCTGCTCCTCACGGGCCGAGCGCTCACGAACCGAGCCGACGGCCCAGCGCGCTCGTCCCCGTCGAACTCTGCATCGTGAACGCCACGGTCCCCGGCAGATAGCGATCCTGCGACCACTCCACCGGCGCGCCCGTCGGGTCGGTGGAGTGCCGTCGCTCCCGCAGCAGCGACTCCCCGGCCCGGCAGCCGAGCAGCTCCGCGTCGTCGGCGTCGGCAGGCACCAGGTCGATGGTGTGCCGGGCGTCCGCGAACAGCACGCCGTGCAGCTCCAGCTGCTCCGAGTGCGAGACGGTGTCCAGCGGCATCCGGGCCACCAGCTCACCGATCCGCTCCGGATACGTCGTACGCTCCACCATCACCGGCGTGCCCGCGAGCGTCCGCAGCCGCCGTACCCGGTAGACCGGCGATCCCTCCTCGACGCGCAGCTTCTCGGCCTCCTCCGCGTCCGCGGGGACCCGGTCGACGGCCACGATCCGGCCCCCGGGCTCCTCCCCGAGCGAGCGCGCCCAGCGCGTGAACGAGCGCAGCTCGCCGAAGCTGTGCAGCCGGGGCCCGCCGAGCACCACCCGGCGCGAACCGCGCCGCGAGGTGATCAGCCCGTCGGTCCTCAGCGCGGCGAGCGCCTGGCGGACCGTGCCCCTCGACACACCGTAACGGCGGGCCAGTTCGTCCTCGGCGGGCAGCTTCGCCCCCGAGCCGTACTCGCCCGCGGTGATGGCGGTCCGCAGATCGGCGGCGACCTTCAGATACAGCGGTGTCCTGCCCCGTGCCTCACTCACGGACCCACCCTGTCATGCCCCGTGCTCACCGGACCAGGGAGATCAACAGCTCGGGGTCCACCTCGGTCAACGAGTCCGCCAGCGTGACGCCTTCGGTGCCGGCGAAGTCCTCCAGCGGCTCCGTCGACGGCACGGCGAGCACCCGGCAACCCGCGGCCACCGCCGAGGCGACTCCCGTCGGACTGTCCTCGACGGCCACGCACCGCGCCGGTTCGGCGCCGAGCGCCACCGCCGCCGCCAGATAGGGATCGGGCTCCGGCTTCGTCCGTACGGTGTCCTCGGCGCCGAACAGCGCGTCGAAGCGGTGCCCGTCCAAGGTGCTCGCGACCTGCGCGACGACCGCCCGCGGCGATGCCGACACCAGCGCCGTCGGCACCCGGCGCGCGCGCAGCGCGGCCAGCAGCCGCAGCGCGCCCGGCCGGGGCGCGGCGGCCACCGCGAGCCGCGCGGCGAAGTCCGCGCCCAACTCGGCCGCGAGCTCCGCCGCCGGCGCGTCCAGGTGCTCCTGGAGCATGGCCGCCGTGTCCTCCACCGAGCGCCCCGTCACCGCCGTTCGGCGCTCGGCGTCCAGGCCGCGGCCCCGGCGCACGGCCGCGGCCTCCACCACGTCCAGCCAGACGCCCTCGGTGTCGACGAGCGTCCCGTCCATGTCGAAGAGGACCGCCTGCAGCCCGCTCACGCCGCACCGTCCCAGGAGGCGAGGAGCACGGGCCGCTGCCGCGGAGTCACGGTGACGGCCGAGCCAGGGGACAACTCGGCGGCCGTGTGCGTGGGAACGTCCGCCGTGACGTCCGTGCCGTCGGGCAGGGTGATCCGCATCCGGGTCGTCGGGCCGTGGAACGCGGAACTGGTCACATGGGCGGACCCGCCCGCCGTCAACTCCAGCGCCTCCGGCCGCAGCAGCACCCGTACGTCCCCCGTACCGCCCGGCCCCTCGACCGGCAGCCGTGTGCCGAGCACCTCCACCACGTCGTCGCCGACGACCCGGCCGGGGACCCGGTTCATGGTGCCGACGAACTCGGCGACGAAGCCCGTCGCCGGACGCTCGTACAGCTCCCTCGGGGAGGCGCACTGCTCCAGCCGGCCGCCGTTCATCACCGCGACCCGGTCGGCCATGGACAGCGCCTCCTCCTGGTCGTGGGTGACGAAGACGGTGGTGATGCCCAACTCCAGCTGGAGCCGGCGGATCTCCTCCCGCAGCGTGAGCCGCACCCGCGCGTCGAGCGCCGACAGGGGCTCGTCGAGCAGCAGCAGCCGGGGTCGGAGCGCGAGCGCGCGGGCCAGCGCGACCCGCTGCTGCTGACCGCCGGAGAGCTGGTGCGGGAAGCGGTCGCCGTGACCGGCCAGACCGACGAGTTCGAGCAGCTCGGCCGCGCGTGCCCGCCGCTCGGCGGCCCGTACCTTGCGCATCCGCAGCCCGAAGGCCACGTTGTCGGTCGCCGTGAGATGCGGGAACAGGCTGTACGACTGGAACACCATCGCCGTGTCACGGCGGTCGGCCGGCACCGGCACGATGTCCTCGCCGTCGAGCAGCACCTGGCCCGCGTCGGGCTGCTCGAAGCCCGCCAGCACGCGCAGCGCGGTCGTCTTGCCGCAGCCGGACGGGCCGAGCAGTGCGAGGAGTTCGCCGGGGGCGACATCGAGATCGAGGCCGTCGAGCGCGACGGCGGAGCCGAAGGACCGGCGCAGGCCACGGATCTTCAGAGCGGCGCCGGTGCGTACCGGCCGGTCGAGCACGGTCATCGGGAGGTCTTTCCTTCGGAGGTACGGGAAGGGCGCGGTGCACGACGGCGGTTGCCCACGGTCGTCAGGGCCAGCAGCAGCACCCAGGTCAGCAGCAGGCTCAGCAGCGACACGGCCACCGAGAGCCGGGCGTCCGAGCCGGAGGCCTGCACGATCCAGACCGCGAAGGGCTGGAAACCGAGCAGCGAGGCGACCGTGAACTCGCCGAGGACCAGCGCCAGCGTCAGGAACGAGGCGTTCAGCAGCGCACCGCGCAGATTGGGCAGCACGGCCGAGACGAGCGCCCGCGGCCAGGACGCCCCGCAGTCCCGCGCGGCCTCCACCAGGGTGCGGACGTCCACGGAGCGCAGCCCCGCGTCGAGCGCCCGGTGGACGAAGGGCAGCGCCATCACGGCGTACGCGAGGACGAGGACGAAGGGGAAGTCCGGGTTCTGCACAGCCACGAAGGTCCGGTACAGCGGAGTCGTGGAGAGCTTCTCCGGGCCCCAGCGCAGTACGGTCCCGAGACCGGCGGTCAGCGCCACGGGCGGCACCACCAGTGGCAGCGTGCACACGATCTCCTGAACGGGCCGCAGCCGGGGCGCCGAGAGCCGGGCCGCGACCGCGGCGGGGATCGTGATCAGCAGCACGAGGGCGACGGTCGCCGCCGCCAGGCCGAGCGACAGCAGCAGACTGCCGCCGAAACCGGGCGCCGTGAAGATCCGGGTGTACGAGGAGAGGGTGAGCCCCTGCCCGGGGACGTCCACGGTGAAGACGGCGGAGGCGAGCAGCGGGACGAGGAAGTAGACCCCGGCGAGCAGCAGCACCAGGGGACGTCCTAGGCGAGCCATCGGGTGCTCCTTCGCTGGAGGGGGAGGTGGACGGCCATCACGAGGGCCGCGACCACGACCATGTCGAGGCTCAGCGCGAGCGCCACGTTCTCCTGGCCGACGAGGACGTTGCCGGAGAGCGCGTCGGCGATCTGCAGCGTCACCAGCGGCACGGAGCTGCCGACCATCGCGGCGGCCGTCGCGTACGCGGCGAACGCGCTGCCGAAGAGCAGCACGAACCCGCCCAGGAGGGACGGCAGCAGCACCGGAAGTCCGACATGGTGCCAGTACTGCCACGCCGAGGCGCCGCAGTCGCGGGCCGCCTCCCGCCACTGGACGCGCAGTCCGTCGAGCGCGGGCGCCACGGTCAGCACCATCAGCGGGACCAGGAAGTACAGATAGGTCAGGGCGAGGCCCCAGAAGCTGTACAGCGACCAGCCGTGCTCGCCGAGGCCCAGACGCGTGGTGAGCACGCCGGCGTTGCCGAGGGTGGCGACGAACGCGAAGGCGAGCGGTACACCACCGAAGTTGGCGAGCACCCCGGAGGCCGTGAGGACGGCCTCGCGCAGCGCCCGGCCGCGCGAGGAGACCACGGCCTGGGCGAGGAGCAGCCCGAGGAGGGTGCCGCCCGCCGCGGTGAGCGCGGACAGTTCGATGCTGCCGAGCAGGGCGGTGCGGTACGCGCCGTCGACCGACCGGGTCACGTTGTCGAGGCCGTACCCGCCGTCGGCGACGGTGAAGGCGCCGTCGGCCATCGCGAGCGCCGGCAGCCCGAAGGCGAGACCGACGACGAGGAAGAGCGGCAGTGCGGCGACCCAGCCGCCGGGGCGCGGGCGGCGCCGGGCCCGACGCGCGGGGGTAGTGGCGGCGGGGGCCGCGGGGGAGCCGCCGGTCATGGGGGAACCGGCGGCCCCGGTGGCCCCGGACGGGGCGGTGGAGGAGTGCGAAGTCATCGACGGGTCACCCGGAGACGGCCGCGGCCCAGCCCTGCGACAGGGTCTCCTTGGCCTTGGAAGTCTGCTGCTCGGTGGGGAACTTCGGGGTACCGGCGACCTTCGGCAGCGCCGCGGCGGCCGCACTGTCGATCGTGCCGTCGGCCTCCATCGCCGGCATGAGCACGGGCCGGGCGTGGCCCTTCAGCCAGAGGTTCTGGCCCTCGGCGCTGTACAGGTACTCCTGCCACAGGCGGGCGGCCGCCGGGTGCGGGGCGTCCTTGTTGATCGCCTGCGAGTAGAACTGGGCGTAGACGCCGTCGGTGGGGACGGCGACCTTCCAGTCGATGTCCTTGGCGGCGAACTGCTCGGCGTAACCGGCGTTCAGGTAGTCCCAGTCGATGGAGATGGGCGTCTCGCCCTTCTCGACCGTGGCGGGGGTCGACTCGACCGGGTTGTAGTTGCCGTTCTTCTTCAGCTTGCCGAAGAAGTCGATGCCCGGCTGGATGTCGTCGAACGAGCCGCCGTTGGCCAGCGCCGCCGCGTACACGCCGCCGAAGGCCGAGCCCGACTTGGTGGGGTTGCCGTTGAGGGCGACCTGGCCCTTGTACTCGGGCTTGAGCAGATCGGCGAAGGTCTGCGGGCAGACCTTGACCCGCTTGGCGTCGCAGCCGATGGAGACATAGCCGCCGTAGTCGTTGAACCAGCGGCCCTGCGCGTCGCGCTGCGTCTCGGGGATCTTGTCGAAGGCGGCGACCTTGTACGGCGCGGTCAGCCCCTGCTCGCCCGCGGCCTGGGCGAAGGAGGCGCCGAGGTCGAGCACGTCGGGCGCGCGGTCCTGGCCCTTGCGGGACTTGACCGCGTTGATCTCGTCCTGGCTGGAGCCGTCGGGGTTCTCGACGTTCACCTTGATGCCGTACTTCGCGGTGAAGCCGTCGATGATCGCGCCGTAGTTGGCCCAGTCGCGGGGGATGGCGATCGCGTTGAGCGTGCCCTCCTTCTTCGCGGCGGCGACCAGGGCGTCCATGCCACCGGCGTCGGCGGCGGAGGTCGCGGTGGCGAGGCTCTTCCCGTCGGCGCCCGTGGCGCCCTTCGTCGGGGCGGCGCCGCAGGCGGTGAGGGTCAGGGCGGTCAGGCCGAGGGCGCCGACGAGGGCGGCGGCGCGGGCAGCGGAGGTCACGCGTACTCCATGGGGGAAGGGGAGCGAGGCCAAGATGTATGAACAACTGTTGTCCATACAACTCCTGCATTACGGGGGGTCCCGATGTCCCGTCGGTGAACGCGAGGAGAAGCCCGCCCTGCGATTCCCCGGCGGATCGGGGTGTTCGGCACGTCCCGCCCGTGCTGTCGTGATCAGCGGCAGCGGGGGCTCGTCCACTCCAGACGGGTCCTGACCCGAGGGTCCTCGATGTACTCGACGGCGGCGAGGGCCGTGTCCCGGGCGGTGCCGCCCGGACTCCCCTCCGCCAGGATCCACGCCAACGCCTCGACGGCACGCGGATCCTGGCGGATCGCCAGCCCGCGCGCCGCCTCGGCGACGACGTCAGGATCCGAGTCGTCCAGCCGGGCCGCGAGAGCCTCCCGCAGTACGGGCGTGTCCTCGGGCACCTCCGCGAGTGCCAGGGTCGCCCAGTCCCGCACCCCGTGGTCGTGATCGCGGCTCAGGGCGACCAGTCGCGCCACCGCCGCCGCGTCCCCCGCCGGCACGGGCCCGGTGAGCGCGCACCCGAGGGCCCGCCGCACCTCGATGTCGGGATGCGAGGCGAACGCCGTCATCTCGGGCACCGCGACCGGGTCCCCGTACTGCCCGAGCGCGACGACCACGGAGAGCGCCGGCTCCCTTGCCGCATCCCTCGCCGTCTCCGCCGCCAGGTGGCGCAGCACCGGCATCGCCCGCGCCGTGAAGCCGTCGAGGCCGCCCAGGACGCGCGCGCCCAGGGCCCGGCGCAGGGGCTCCTCGCTCGCGCACCACGCGACGGCCGCCGCGAACGTGTCCTCGTCGCCGCGGTCGGCCAGGGCACGGACCGTCTCGGTCCAGTCGTCGAGGTCCGGGTCCCCGCACCGCAGCGCCCGCCCCGCGAGCTCCTCGTACGGCGCGCGGACCCCCAGCGCGCGCTCCAGGAGCGTGGCGATCGCCGCGTGGCCGGTCTGCTGCTCGTTGCCGCTGCCCGGGGCGCCGTTCGAGCGCAGCAGGTCGACGACGACGGTCACCCCACCGTCCTCGTACACACGGCGCATCACGGTCTCCCCGGACCCGTCGCCCCCGCCCGCCCCGAGCAGCCCGCGTCGCAACTCCTCCGCGATGTCGACACCGATCCAGCGTCGCGCCTCGCGCAGAGCGTCCTCGACCGGCCCGGCACCGTGGTCGAGCAGGGCCCGTACGCTCCCGGTCGAGCCCCTTCGAGCCGCCGCGACCAGCGGCGGAAGCCCGTCGGGTCCGGGCCTGCCGGGGTCGGCGCCGTGCTCCAGAAGGACCCGCGCCGTCTCCACGTGCCCGAGCCGCACGGCCCAGTCCAGGGGGGTGAACCCGAACGCCTCCGCCTGGTCCGCCCGCGCCCCGCCGGCCAGCAGCGCCCGCACCACCTCGGTGTGCCCGCCGCAGGCGGCGCCGCACAGCGGAAGGTCCCCCGCCTCCTCGCCGCTGCCCCGCGCGGGATCGGCGCCCGCCGCCAGCAGAAGCCGTACGATCCCGGCCTCGTTCGCCACGGCCGCCCGGTACAGCGGGGTCTCGCCCTCGTCGTCGGCCTCGGGGGACACTCCGGCCCGGAGGGCGCGCACGACGGCGTCGTCCCCCTCGTGAATCGCGTCGAACAGCGTGCTCATCCGTCGACCTTCACCCGCCGGACACGAACGGCGCAAACGAATAGGAGTGTCCGACGGATCGAGGCCGCCGCCCTAGGTCTGGCACTCCAGGAGCGCACCGCACACCCCGCACCGCGCCTTGACCTTGCGGCCTGCCGGGACGCGCAGTCGCTGCCGGCACACCGGGCACGGGAAGGCGACCCGGGCCGAGGCTCCCGTGCCTTCGAAGGCGTAGGGAGCGCCCGCCGGCGCCCGGCCGTAGCGGCGGTCCTTCGCGTAGCGGTGGCGCGCCGCCCATCCCGCCGCCGCCAGCGGGGGCCGGCGGTTGTCCCGCGCGGCCTCCTCCCGCCCCCGGTTCCACGCCTCGTACGCGCGCGGGCTGGTGAACCACGGCGAGGGGTCCTCCCCGAACACCTCGGCGCGCTTCGCCAGCACGTACCCGAACTCCTCCGGCGTCAGGTACCCGAGCTTCTGACTGGACACCCCGTCCTCCCGGAAAGCGTCCAGGAGCAGCCATCCGGCCCCCAGATACGTAGTCACCACATCCGTGAGGATCTCGTTCTTCCGGGTGTCGGGGAACCCGAGGTCGAGGCGGTGCAGGAGCACATGGGTGATTTCGTGGGCCAGTGCGGCTCCCACGTCCCTGCGGTGCTGTCGGAAGCGGTCGTTCAGCTCGACGAAGTACTCGGGTCCCGCCGCCAGTTCCACGCTCGCCGCGTGCGTCATCTCGCGGAAGCTCACGATCATGCGTGCCTCGGGGAGCTCCAGGTGGTGGACGAGGGACTTCGCCACCCGCTGGGCCCCGAGGTGGAGGTCCTCCTCGTCACCGAAGGCCACGTCCGCCGCCGGCACGCTCGTCGCGTACCGCCGGACCCCGTCCGCGGACAGCCTGCGGTACAGCGCGGTGATCGAGGCCCGCACCTCGTCGAGGTGCGGGAACCCATGGACGACTTCGTTGCCGTTCGGCACGTCGCACCCCCTTTCCTTCACTGTACGGGCGCGGCACGGCACCGTCCGCTGGCCGAAAACGTGTCCTTGTGGCCCCGGTGAGCCCTTGTCCATAATCCGGACCAAGCCTTGACGGGCACATGCCATCAAGGCTCAACCCCCCATGAAAGGCAGACACTTGAAGAAGAACAGGTTCGTCCGCGCTCTTCAGAGAATCGCCGCGGTCGGCGCCGTCGTGCTCGCCGCCGTCAGCCTCCAGCCCTCCACCTCCTCCGCCGCGCCCGCCCCCGTCGTCGGCGGAACCCGTGCCGCCCAGGGCGAGTTCCCCTGGATGGTCAGGCTCTCCATGGGCTGTGGCGGCTCGCTGATCACCCCGCAGGTCGTCCTCACCGCCGCCCACTGTGTGAGCGGCTCCGGCAACAACACCAGCATCACCGCCACCGCCGGAGTCGTGGACCTCCGCAGCAGCAGCGCCATCAAGGTCCGGTCCACCAAGGTCCTGCAGGCCCCCGGCTACAACGGCAAGGGCAAGGACTGGGCGCTGATCAAGCTCGCCACCCCGATCACCTCGCTGCCCACCCTGAAGATCGCCGAGACCACCGCGTACAACAGCGGCACCTTCACGGTGGCCGGCTGGGGCGCCGCCCGTGAGGGCGGGGCCCAGCAGCGCTACCTGCTCAAGGCGACCGTGCCGTTCGTCTCGGACGCGTCCTGCCAGGCCTCCTACGGCAGCGACCTCGTCCCCGCCGAGGAGATCTGCGCCGGCTTCGCCCAGGGCGGTGTCGACACCTGCCAGGGTGACTCCGGCGGCCCGATGTTCCGCCGTGACAACGCCGGTGCCTGGGTCCAGGTCGGCATCGTCAGCTGGGGCCAGGGCTGCGCCCGCCCGAACTACCCCGGCGTGTACACCGAGGTCTCGACCTTCGCCGCCCAGATCAAGTCCGCGGCCGCGAGCCTCTAGTACGACCTGAGCGTGTACGGCCGCGGGGCCACCGCCCCGCGACCAAGAGCCTGTACGGGGACGGGGCCACCGCCCCCGTACAGGCTCATCCGTCATCCGAGCCGCACGCTCCCCGCACCGCCCTCCAGTTCGAGCACCCACACCTCGTTGCCGCCCTCCCGCAGCACCGGACCCGGCACGAACAGCGACTCCTGCGGGCCCGTGGACCAGTACCGGCCCAGGCAGAAGCCGTTCACCCAGACGAAGCCGCGCGTGCCGCCCGGCAGCGACAGCGCCGCGTCACCCGGCCCGGACACGTCCACCACCGCCCGGTAGAGCCCCGGCCCGGTGTCCCCGGCCACCGGGCGCAACGGCACCTTCGCCACCGCCCCCGCCTCGAAGGCGTCAAGACGCAGCCCCCGGGCCCGTACCCCGTGCACGTACTGCCGCTCGTGCCGGACCCCGCCCGTGATCCCCTTCTGCTCGGCCTGCCGCGGCCCGTAGTTGACCCGGCCCAGCGACTCCACCCACAGCTCCACCACCGCGGGCCCCGCCACCGGCTCGGCGAGCACCGCGTCCTCCGAGGTCAGCACCCCGGCCCGCACCCCGTCCACGTACACCACCGCGCGGTCGCGCAGTCCGGTCACGGAGAGCGGGTACGGCTGCCGCGGGCCGGGGATCTCCAGCCGGTAGCGCACCAGGCCCCGGTCCACGCCCAGCTCCTCGAACGTCGGCGGCAGCGGTGTCTCCGACTCCTCGTCGCCGAGCATGTCGAGGACCTCGGCGAGCGGCGCCCACTCCGCCAGGGAGGCGTCCGCCGGCCCCGCGATCCGGCGCGGCGGCTCCGGCACCTCCGGCAGCGGGCCGTCCGCGAACTCCGCGAGCACCTCGCGGAACAGCCAGTACTTCTCCGTCGGCAGCCCCGCCTCGTCGACCGGAGCGTCGTAGTCGTACGAGGTCACCGTCGGCCGCAGTTCGCCCTCGTGCAGCTCACCGGCCCGGTTCGCGCCCGCCCAGCCCGCGAAGTTCGTCCCGCCGTGCGCCATGTAGACGTTCACCGACGCCCCGCACTCCAGGATCTCCCGCAGCGTGGCCGCCGCGTCCGCCGCGTCCCGCACGGAGTGCTCCGTGCCCCAGTGGTCGAACCAGCCGCACCAGAACTCCATGCACATCAGCGGCCCCGACGGCTGGTGCCGCCGCAGCACGGCGAACGCCTCCCGCGCCTCCGAGCCGAAGTTCGCCGTCGCCAGGACCCCGGGCACCGAACCACCCGTCAGCATGTGGTCCTCGGGCCCGTCCGACGTGAACAGCGGCACCCCCACCCCGCACTCCACCAGCAGGTCCGCGACCTTGCGCAGATACCCCTGGTCGGAGCCGTAACTCCCGTACTCGTTCTCCACCTGGACCATGATCACCGGGCCGCCGCGGTCGATCTGCCGCTCCACGACCTGCGGCAGCAGCCTCCGGAACCACCGCTCCACATCAGCCAGATACTCCGCGTCGTCCGTCCGCACGCGCCGCCCCAGCCGCCCCGTCAGCCAGTGCGGCAGCCCGCCGTTCTCCCACTCGGCGCAGATGTACGGCCCCGGGCGCACGATCGCCCACATCCCGGCGGCCGCCACCGCGTCCAGGAAGCGGCCCAACGCCGCCACGTCCCCGTACCGGCCGCGCTCCGGCTCGTACAGGTTCCACGGGACGTAGGTCTCCACGCAGGTGAGTCCCATCGCACGGAGCATCCCCAGACGATGGCCCCACTGGTCCTCGTGCACCCGGAAGTAGTGCAATGCCCCCGACAGCAGCCGCACCGGCCGCCCGTCCAGAAGAAAGTCCTCGTCACCCACAGCGAACGTGCTCATGGCCTCACCCTCGCCCTCTGGCGGCGGACGGGTCCATGGACAAAGATCGTCGCTGTTTGGACGGAAGAAAGGCAGGCACGGCGGATGTACCACACCTGGATGCGCTACTTCACGCCCAGCCCGATCCACCACCGCCTCGGGCTCGTCTGCTTCGGCGTCGGACTGCAGCACGGCGCCCTGCCCACCGTCGGCCCCCGCACACTCGACCACCATGTGGCCGTCGTGGTCAGCGCCGGCAGCGGCTGGTACCGGGGCCCGGACGGCCGGCGCACCACCGTGACGGCGCCCGCCCTGATCTGGCTCACCCCCGGCGTACCGCACCACTACTCCGCCGACCCGGAGACCGGCTGGGACGAGTCCTTCGTCGACTTCGGCGGCCCCGCCACCACCACCTACACCGAGCTCGGCTACATCGAACCGGACCGGCCCGTCGTGCCCCTCTCCGACGCGGCCGCCCCGCGCGCCGCCATCGGCCGCATCGCCCGGGCCGCCCGCCGCGGAAACCCTCTCCTCGAGGTCGAGACCGGGGCAGCCGTCCACGAACTCCTCGTCGCCCTGCGCCGCGCCCGCGCCGACACCAACGCCGACGGCGACCCCGTCCTCACCGCCCTCGCCCGCGACGCCTTCCAGCCGCTGTCCGTCGCCGAACACGCCGCCCGGCACGGCATGACCCCCGCCGAGCTGCGCACCGCCGTGCGGCGCACCGCCGGCTGCAGCCCCAAGGACTATCTGCTCTCCATACGCCTCGGACGCGCCAAGGAGCTCCTCGCCGCCACGGAACTGCCCGTCGCCGCGGTCGCCCGCCGCGTCGGCTACGACGACCCGGCCTACTTCTCCCGGCTCTTCACCCGAAGGGTCGGCACCGCCCCCATCCGATTCCGGGAACAGCAGGGGCGCACCGTCCCGGGCGGCTGGAGCAACCAGATCCCGGATCCCGAACACCCTCCGACGATCGCCACCCGATCCGTCTAAGCTCGCTGCTCATGAGTGAGATCGACGAGTCCGTCACGGCGGAACTGACCCGGCTGCGCGAAAGCATCGACAACATCGACGCGGCGGTCGTCCACATGCTCGCCGAGCGCTTCAAATGCACGCAGCAGGTGGGCGTCCTCAAGGCGAAGCACCAGCTGCCGCCCGCCGACCCGGCCCGCGAGGCCAGCCAGATCGCCCGGCTGCGCCAACTGGCCGAGAGCGCGAAACTGGACCCGGCGTTCGCGGAGAAGCTGCTGAACTTCATCATCGCCGAGGTCATCCGCCACCACGAGACGATCGCGGACGGAGCGGGCCGGTGAGCCGCGTCACGGTCTTCACCCTGGGCGGGACGATCTCCGCGCGCGGCGGCGACGCCTCGCGCCTGACGGGGGCGGAGGTCCTGGCCGGGCTCGGCGCCCCCGACATCGACGTGGAGCTCCGTGACGTCCGCCGGCTGCCCAGCTCCTCCCTGTCCTTCGAGGACCTCGCCGCGGTCGCGCACGAGGTACGGGGAGCCGTCGCGGCCGGCTCCGGCGTCGTCGTGGTCCAGGGCACCGACACCCTGGAGGAGACCGCCTTCCTCCTCGACCTGCTCTGCGTCACCAGCGAACCGATCGTCGTCACCGGCGCGATGCGCCGCCCCGACCTGCCCGGCGCCGACGGCCCGGCCAACCTGGCCGCCGCCCTCGCCGTCGCCGCCGACCCCGGCTGCCGGAATCTCGGCGTCCTGGTGGTCCTGGCCGACGAGATCCACGCCGCCCGCCTCGCCCGCAAGACCCACACCACGTCCGTCACCACCTTCGCCTCTCCGGGCGCGGGCCCGCTCGGCGCGGTCGTCGAGGGCGAGCCGCGCATCCTCCTGCGCCCGACCGGCACCAGCGCGATCCACCCCCTCAGCCTCGACCCGGCGGTACGGGTCGCCCTGATCACCCTCACCGTCGGTGACCGCGGCGAACTCCTGGAGGCCGTCGACTCCCGCTTCGACGGCCTCGTCGTGGCAGCCTTCGGCGCGGGGCACGTCCCCTCCTGGCTCGTCGAGCCCCTCGCCGACCTCGCCACCCGCATCCCCGTCGTCCTCGCCTCCCGCACGGGCGCCGGCGCCACCCTCTCCCGTACCTACCGCGGACCCGGCTCCGAGCACGACCTCCTGCACCGCGGCCTCGTCCCCGCCGGTCCCCTCGACCCGGCCAAGGCCCGCCTCCTCCTGCACGCCCTGCTCTCCTCCGGCGCCAAGGGCCCCGCGGGCTACGACCGCCCCGGCATCACTGCGGCCTTCGCCCATGTGAACGGAACCGGCCTCGCGTAGGGGTGCCGGAGGCCTGCCGGCCCCGTCCGGGCGCCCCCGCCCCCGTCCGCCGACCTCTCGGCGGAACCCCGCGGTCCGCTGAGCTGTCAGCGGAACACCCGTGCCCCCCGACCACCCCATCGGGCAGCATGGGCCCATGTCCGTACTGACGCGCGACGAAGCGCAGACCCGTGCCCAGCTCCTCGACGTCCAGCACTACACGGTCGACCTCGACCTCACCACCGGCGACGAGACCTTCGAATCGACCGCCCTCATCCGGTTCACCACCCGCACCGCCGGGGACACCTTCGTCGAGCTGAAGCCCGTCACCCTCCGCTCCGCCACGCTCGACGGCACCGCCCTCGACCCCGCGACGCTCGTCGAGAACCGCCTCCCGCTCGCCGCCCTCGCCGCCGGGGAGCACGAGCTGCGCATCGAGGCGCAGATGCGGTACTCCCGCACCGGCGAGGGAATGCACCGCTTCACGGACCCCACCGACGGCGAGTCGTACGTCTACACCCAGCTCTTCATGGAGGACGTCCAGCGCGTCTTCGCCGCCTTCGACCAGCCCGACCTCAAGGCCGTCTTCGACGTGAGCGTCAAGGCCCCCGAGGGCTGGACCGTCCTCGCCAACGGCATCACCGAGCAGCAGGCCGACGGCCGCTGGAAGGCAGCGACCACCCCGCTCCTCTCCACGTACTTCGTCTGCGTCGCCGCCGGCCCCTGGCACTCCGTCCGCACCGAGCACGCCGGACTGCCCTTCGGCATCCACTGCCGCCGCTCCCTCGCTCCCTTCCTCGACGCCGACGCCGACGAGATCCTCGACATCACCAAGGCCCTCTTCGACCGCTTCCACGAGAAGTTCGAGGAGCCCTACCCCTTCGACTCGTACGACCAGGCCTTCGTCCCCGAGTTCAACGCCGGCGCCATGGAGAACCCCGGCCTCGTCACCTTCCGCGACGAGTTCGTCTACCGCTCCGCCGTCACCGTCACCGAGCGCCAGACCCGCGCCATGGTCATCGCCCACGAGATGGCCCACATGTGGTTCGGCGACCTGGTCACCCTGCGCTGGTGGGACGACATCTGGCTGAACGAGTCCTTCGCCGAGTACATGGGCTACCAGACCGTCAACGAGGCGTGCTCCGAGCGCTTCCCCGACACCTGGATCGACTTCGGCATCGAGCGCAAGGCCTGGGGTTACGACGCCGACCAGCGTCCCTCCACCCACCCCGTCGCCCCCGACCCGGACGCCGTCCCCGACACCGCATCCGCGCTGCTCAACTTCGACGGCATCTCCTACGCCAAGGGCGCCTCCGCGCTGCGCCAGCTCGTCGCCTGGATGGGGGAGAAGGACTTCCTCACCGGCATCAACACCCACTTCAAGCGCCACCGGTTCGGCAACGCCACCCTCGCCGACTTCATCGACAACCTCGCCTCCGCCACCGACCGCGACGTCCACGGCTGGGCCGAGCAGTGGCTGCGCACCACCGGCGTCGACACCCTCACCCCCGAACTCGGCGGCGACGAGACCCGCACCACCCTCACCGTGCGCCACGACGGCAGCCGCCCGCACCGCATCACCGTGGGCGTCTACGACCGCGACCTGGTCGAGGCCAAGCGGCTCGTCCCGCGCGAGCGCGTCGAGGTGGACGTCCCTCAGACGGAGCCCCTCGAACTCCCCGGCCCGCGCCCCGCGCTCGTCGTCCTCAACGAGGGCGACCTCACCTACGCCAAGGTGCGCCTGGACGAGGCCTCGCTGGAGACCGCCCTGCGGACCCTCTCCGCCATCCCGGACGCCCTCACCCGCGCGATCGTCTGGAACACCCTGCGCGACATGGTCCGCGACGGAGAACTGGAGCCCTCCGCCTACCTGGAGACGGCCCTGGCCCACCTCCCCGAGGAGACCGACCTCGCCATCGTGCAGGGCGTCCTCGCCTTCGCCCGTACCCAGATCGCCGACCGCTACGTCTCCGTCGAAGAGCGCCCCGCCGCGCTGACCCTGCTCACCGGCCTCGCCCGCGACCTCCTCCGCCGCACCGAGGACGGCGAGAACCCGGGACTGCGGCTCACGGCCGTCCGTACGTTCATCAGCAGCGCGACCCAGCCCGACGCCATCGCCGCCTGGCTCGCCGACGGAACCGTCCCCGGCGGCCCCGAGATCGACCCGGAACTGCGCTGGCGCATCCTCGCCCGGCTCGCCGTCCTCGGCGCGATCGACGAGGCCGCGATCGACACGGAGCTCGAGCGCGACCCCAGCGCCACCGGCCAGGAGGGCGCGGCCCGCTGTCGCGCCGCACTGCCGAACGCGGAGGCGAAGGCGGCCGCCTGGTCCCGCCTCTTCGACTCGGACGACCTGTCCAACTACCTCTTCACGGCGACGGCCCAGGGCTTCTGGCAGCCCGAACAGGGCGACCTGGTACGGGAGTACGTGCCCCGCTTCTACCCGGCCGCCACCGCCCTCGGCGCCCGCCGCGGCGCCGCGATGGCCGAGGCGGCGGGCCGCTACGCCTTCCCGATGTACGCGATCGACCAGGAGTCCCTGTCCCTGGGCGACAACCACCTCACGGACGAAGCCCTGACCCCGGCCCTCCACCGCAAACTGGCGGACCAACTCGACGACCTCCGCCGAGCCCTGAGGGTCCGCACCGCCTGACTCGGGCGGGGGTAATCGTCCCGCGGGTCCGAGGGAGGCCGGGCGCATCCCACCCGCCGGCCGCACCCGAACGCCCACCACGAGGGACAGGGCCTTGTCCAGACCCTGTCCCTCGTTCGGGTTACATGATCCTGCCCGACGGACAAACCCCCAGAACCCCCGACAGGCTCGTGCCCATGCGTGCCTCACCCCCACCGCTCGCCGGAGGCGAGACCGGCGCCGACGCCATGCGCCCCCTCCTGGACACGGTCCTCGACGCCCTGCGCGAAGGCGCCCACGCGCGCGGCGGGCCGATCCCGGCCGGCGGACCGGACGCGGTCGCCGCCCGGGTCCGGGACGCACTGGGGGAGGCCCTCCCGGAGGTCGGCACCGACCCCGCCACCACCCTCCACACCCTGGTCCGCGCCCTGGCGGAAGGCGCCGCCGACCCCGCGCACCCGCTCTGCGCCGCCCACCTCCACACCCCGCCCCTCGCGCTCGCCGCCGCCTCCGACCTCGCCGCGTCCGCGCTCAACCCCTCCATGGACTCCTGGGACCAGGCGCCCGCCGCCTCCGCCCTGGAGGAGCTGGTCACCGAGGCCCTCGCCAAGGCCGCGTACCCCACCGCGCCCCACCCCGACGCCCTCGTCACCACCGGCGGCACCGAGTCCAACCAGCTCGCCCTCCTCCTCGCCCGCGAGCGCCACGGCCCCGGCCACCCCCTCCAGCTCGTCGTCGGAGCCAACGCCCACCACTCCTTCCGCCGCGCCGCCTGGCTGCTCGGCCTCCCCGAGCCGGTGACCGTGCCCACCCCGAACGGCACCCTCGACCCCGTCGCCCTCGACGAGGCACTCACCGACCTCCCCGGCCCCCTCCTCGTCGCCGCCACCGCAGGCACCACCGACACCGGCCGCATCGACCCGCTCCCCGAGATCGCCACGCTCTGCGAGGCCCACCACGCCGAACTCCACGTCGACGCGGCCTACGGCGGAGCCGCCCTCTTCAGCGACACCCACCGCCCTCTCCTCGCCGGCCTCGACCACGCCCGCTCCGTCACGCTCGACCTGCACAAACTCGGCTGGCAGCCGGTCGCCGCCGGACTCCTCGCCGTCCGTGACGCGACCGACCTCGCCGCCCTCTCCCATACGGCCGACTACCTCAACGCCGACGACGACACCGAGGCCGGTCTCCCCGACCTCCTCGGCCGCTCCCTGCGCACCACCCGCCGCCCCGACATCCTCAAGATCGCCGTCACGCTGCGCGCCCTCGGCCGCTCCGGACTCGGTGCGCTCGTCGACCGGGTCTGCGCGCTCGCCCAGCACCTGGCAGACCTCGTCGAGAAGGCCCCCGCCCTGGAGCTCTACGAGCGACCGACGCTGACGACCGTCCTGTTCCGGCCCACGGACGCCGACGACGCCACCGTCGCCGCGATCCGCCGCACCCTTCTCGGCGAGGGCCGCGCGGTCCTCGGCCGGGCCCACGAGGACGGCCGGCTCTGGCTCAAGGCCACCCTGCTCAACCCCCACGCCACCCCCGGCGACCTCGAAGAGGTCCTCGCCCTCGTAGAAGCCCTGACGGAAGGCAGCACCGACCGATGACGGCCAGCACCCCCCAGCGAGACCTCGATCAGCCCCACGATCTGGTGGGCATCGGCATCGGACCCTTCAACCTCTCCCTCGCCGCGCTCGCCGACGGCGTCCCCGGAAGCCTCGCCGCCACCTTCTTCGAGCAGAGCCCGGCCTTCCACTGGCACCCCGGCCTCCTCATCGAGGGCGCCACCCTCCAAGTCCCCTTCCTCGCCGACCTGGTGACCCTCGCCGACCCCGCCAGCCCCTGGTCCTTCCTCAACTACCTGCGCACCCGCGACCGGCTCTTCCCCTTCTACTTCGCGGAGAAGTTCCACATCCAGCGCGCCGAGTACGACGCCTACTGCCGCTGGGTCAGCACCCGGCTGCCCGGCCTGCACTTCGGCCACCAGGTCGACTCCGTCCGCTGGAACCCCGAACGCTGCCTGTTCGAGGTCGACTTCACCCAGCTCGACGCCGAGGGCGAGGCCGAGGCGCTGGGGCGCGCGTACACCCGCAACGTCGTCCTCGGCGTCGGCACCGAGCCGTACGTCCCCGAGCCCCTGAAGCCGCTCGCCGCCGCCCCGAACGTCCCCGTCATCCACTCCGCCGAATACCTCGACCACCGCGAGCGGCTCCTCGCCGCCGAACACGTCACCGTCATCGGCTCCGGCCAGTCCGGGGCCGAGATCTTCCTCGACCTGCTCAAGGCCAGGCCCGCGGGGGCCGAGAAGATCCACTGGCTGGCGCGGACGGAGGCCTTCGCGCCGATGGAGTACTCCAAGCTCGGCCTGGAGCACTTCACCCCCGACTACACCCGCTATTTCCACTCCCTGCCCGAGCCCGTCCGCAACGAACTCGTGCCCCGCCAATGGCAGTTGCACAAGGGCATCGACACGGACACCATCGGCGCCATCCACGAGGAGCTCTACCGGCGCACCCTGCACGGCGGCTGGCCGGACGCCGTCCTCACCCCCGGCGTCCAGGTCCGCACCGCCGGACGGGTCGCCACCACGAAGGTGGAACTGCACCTGGAACACCTGCAGGAAGGCACCCGCTCCCGTCTCACCACCGACGCCGTCGTCCTCGCCACCGGCTACCGGGAGCGCCCGCTCTGCCGGATGCTCGCCGGACTCGACCCGTACACGCGCCACGACTCGGCCGGCCGGGCCAGGATCGACGGCGAGTTCCGGCTCGTCCTCGACGAGTCCGTCACCGGCTCCGTCTATGTGCAGAACGCCGAGAAGCACACCCACGGCGTCGGCGCCCCCGACCTCGGCCTCGCCGCCTGGCGCAGCGCCACCATCCTCAACTCGCTCACCGGCAAGGAGCCGTACCCGCTGCCGCGCCGCACCGCCTTCACCAGCTTCGGCCTGGAACGGCGAGAGGCGCCACGCGTCCCGGCCCAGGGCCAGGCGCTGACGCCTCTCACACAGAGCTGAACCGCCCGGCTCAGAACACGGGCACACCGTCCCGGGTCAGCTTCCAGTCCACCGACGCGAACTGGCCCGGGTCGATCGAACCCTTCGCCTTCACCCACTGGATGATCGTGTTGCGGATCTCGTCCGAGTTGGCCCACAGCTGCTTGGCGTTCGCGACGTGCGGGAACGCGCCACCACCGCTGGCACGGTAGTTGTTCACGGCCAGCACGAACTGCGCGGCCGGGTCGATCGGCTCGCCGCCGAAGGACAGGTTCACGATCCGCGAGCCCGCCGGCCTGGCGATGTCGATCTCGTACGTCACCCCGTACACGGCGTCGTAGTTGTAGTCCGGAGTGCCGTCCGCGTTCGTCAGCTTCGCGGTGTCCACGGGCGCCCCCGCCGGCGTCTGCACGTAGTACCGCGCCGAGAACTCCAGATAGTCCTTGATCTGGGCACCCGTCAGAAGGCGGGCCTCCAGGGTGTTCTCGAAGACGTAGAGGCCGGCCGCGTCCCTGATGGTGACCTGACCCGCCGGGATCGCCGCCGTACGGGAGAAGCAGGACGCCTGCGAGAGGACCGGCAGGGCCGCGTACTCGCCGCCGGCCAGCGCCGCCTTCACCGTCTCGGCCTGGACGTGGTTGATCAGGTCGATGATCGGCTCGTCCTTCCACGGCGCCTCGGCCGTGGCCATGGTCGCGGTGGAGGTGCCGATGATCTGGTTGACGTACGCGACGACCTTCTTGTGCTCGTCCGCGAGCAGCCCGACGATCTTCGGGTCCTCGTCCACCGTGTTGGAGTTCAGGACCTGGGCGCCTACCTTCTCGACAATCCAGCGGCCCTTCTGCCACACGAGCTCGAAGTCGAAGAGGGTGAGGCGCTGGCCCCACTTCAGCGGCTCGGACAGCACGACGTCCTTGCCGGTCTCCTTGTTCTTCACCCGGTACTCCGGGATCTCGGTGTGCGCGTGCCCCACGAGGATCGCGTCGATCCCGGGGACCTGCTCGGCGACGAGACCGGCCGCGTTCTCGACGTGGGGGAGCTGGTCACCGTACGAGGACGTGCCGCTGGAACCGCTGTGCGCCGACACGACCACGACGTCCGCGCCCATCGAGCGCAGCTTCGGCACCCACTTCGCCGCCTGCTCCTCCAGGCCGGGGAAGACCATCCTGCCGCTGACGTTGGCCTTGTCCCAGATGGCGATCCCGGGGTTGGTCAGCCCGAGCACCGCGACCTTCACGTCCCGGCCGTGCGGGGTGCGCAGTCGGTGCATGCTGTACGGCGGGAACGCCGGCCGCAGCGTCTTCGCGTCGAGCGCGTTGGCGCCGAGCAGCGGGAAGTCGCACTGCTCCTCGAACTTCCTGAGCACCGGGATGCCGTAGTTGAACTCGTGGTTGCCGAGGGCGGCGGCGTCGTAGCCGATGGCGTTCATCGCCTGCGCCATGGGGTGCACGGGACCGCGGCGGGCCGTGATCGGGTCGACCTTGGCGTAGTAGTACGACAGCTGGGTGCCCTGGATGGTGTCACCGGCGTCGATGAGAAGCGTGTTGCGCTTCCCCTTCGCCTTGCGCACCTGGTCGACGAGGGTGGAGATCTTCGCGAGACCGACGTCGTTGTGCGCCTTGTCGTCGAACTCCTTGTCGGTGAAGTAGTCCCAGTTGAAGACGTTCCCGTGCAGGTCGGTGGTGCCCATCACGGTGAAGGAGTACCGCTTGGCCGGCCCGGGGTGAGGTCCGTGGGCCTGCGCCGGGGCGGCGGCGACCCCCGTGGTGAGGGCGGCTCCGGCTCCGACGGCGACGGAGCTCTCCAGGAACGTCCGACGGTTCAGCGGCATGTGTTCTCCTTGGTCCAGTGGCGCACAACGCGCGTAGATTCTGGCCCACCCGTCACGTCGACAACAGAGGTATCGGGTTACGGAGTGGGAAAGTGTTCGGGACCGCAGGAGCGGTTCGCGTAGTTCGCACTGTTCGTACGAGGGAGACCGCCGTGACGAGTGAACACCCCACCCCCGAGGCCCCGCAGGTCACCGTGCGCGGTGAGGCGCGGCTTGAGGTCGACCCCGAGATCGCGCGCATCGGCGTGACGGTCGGCGCGCGCGGGACGGACCGCGGCGCTGCGCTCGCGGATCTGACCCGCCGCAACTCCCAGGTGCTCGACCTCGTCAAGTCCTACGGGGAGGCGGTGGAGAAGGTGGAGACGGGAGCGTTCTCGATCGCTCCGGAGCTGGGCAAGCACGGCCGGGCCGAGCGGGTCCGGGCCTACCACGGCCGGGTCCACATCACCGCGGAACTGAACGACTTCACGGCACTGGGGGAGCTGACGAGCCGTCTCGCCGACCTGGAGATGACCGGCGTCGACGGCCCGTGGTGGGCACTGCGCCCCGACTCGCCCTCGTACCGCCAGGCGCGCACCCAGGCGGTGGGGGAGGCGGTCCAGCGGGCCCGCGAGTACGCGGCCGCCCTCGGAACCACCCTCTCCGCCCTGCTCGAACTGTCGGACACGGGCCTGATCCCGCCGCCCGCCCCGGTGGGCGGCATGAGGATGGCCTTCGCGGCGGAGTCCGTCGACACGGCCCCACCCCTGGACCTGGAGCCACAGCGCCAGACGGTCACCGCCGAGGTGACGGCCCGATTCACCGTGCAGCCGCCGGTGCTGTGAGGCCCGGGCACGGTACGAGCGCCTCGTGCCCCGGCCCTCCCGGGCGGTGCGACTCCCTCACCCGAGGCTCCGATCTCGCGCGTGATCAACTCCTGATGCGTGCTCATCGGAGCAGGGATGCGCACACTTAAACACTTGTCAATAACCCTTCACGCAAAGGTTGTTGAACAGACATGCCCGGCCTCTTCTCTACCCACCGGTAAGCCCTAGGCTCGAACCATGCGCCGAGCAAAGATCGTTTGTACCCTGGGCCCCGCCACCGACACATACGACCAGATCAAGGCACTGGTCGAAGCGGGAATGGACGTCGCCCGATTCAACCTCAGCCACGGCAGCTACGCCGAACACGAGGAGCGCTACCAGCGCGTACGCAAAGCCTCCGACGAGACCGGCCGCAGCATCGGCGTCCTCGCCGACCTTCAAGGCCCGAAGATCCGGCTCGGCCGCTTCCGTGAAGGCCCCGTACTCCTCGAACGAGGCGACGACTTCACCATCACCGTCGAACCCGTCGAGGGCGACCGCCACATCTGCGGCACCACCTACGACGGCCTCGCCACCGACGTCACCACCGGCGAGCGCATCCTCGTCGACGACGGACGCGTCACCCTCGAAGTCACCTCCGTCGACGGACCCCGCGTCCACACCCGCGTCGTCGAAGGCGGCATGGTCTCCGACAACAAGGGCCTCAACCTGCCCGGAGTCGCCGTCTCCGTCCCCGCCCTCTCCGAGAAGGACATCGACGACCTCCGCTGGGCGCTGCGCACCGGCGCCGACATCATCGCCCTCTCCTTCGTCCGCAGCGGCCGCGACATCGACGACGTCCACCGCATCATGGACGAAGAGGGCCGCCGCCTCCCCGTCATCGCCAAGATCGAGAAGCCCCAGGCCGTCGCGAACATCGACGACATCGTCGCCGCCTTCGACGGCATCATGGTCGCCCGCGGCGACCTCGGCGTCGAGATGCCCCTCGAACAGGTCCCGATCGTCCAGAAGCGCGCCATCAAGCTCGCCAAGCGCAACGCCAAGCCGGTCATCGTCGCCACCCAGATGCTCGACTCGATGATCGACAACTCCCGGCCGACACGCGCCGAGGCGAGCGACGTCGCGAACGCCGTCATCGACGGCACCGACGCCGTGATGCTCTCCGGCGAGACCAGCGTCGGCAAGTACCCCATCGAGACCGTCCGCACCATGGGCCGGATCGTCGAGGCCGCCGAGGAGGACGTGCTCGCCAAGGGCCTCCCGCCACTGACCGACCGGAACAAGCCCCGCACACAGGGCGGAGCCGTCGCCCGCGCCGCCGCCGAAATGGGCGACTTCCTCGGCGCCAAGTTCCTCGTCGCCTTCACCCAGTCCGGCGACACCGTCAAGCGCCTCTCCCGCTACCGCTCGCCCATCCCCCTGCTCGCCTTCACCCCCGACCCGGCCACCCGCTCCCAGCTCAACCTCACCTGGGGCGTCGAGACCTTCCTCGGCCCGCACGTCGACTCCACCGACGCCATGGTCGCCCAGGTCGACGAAGAACTCCTCAGGATCGGCCGCTGCCGGAAGGGCGACGTCGTCGTCATCACCGCCGGCTCCCCGCCCGGTGTCCCCGGCTCCACCAACCTCGTCCGTGTCCACCACATCGGCGAGGACGACAGCCCGAAGGAGTGACCACGGCGGCCCCGTCGCGCCCCGACCCCCAGGTCCAACCGCGAAGGTGACGCCATGTCACACCACCTCAGCGGCCCCCACCTGCGCTCCCCGATGAACGACGCCCGCCTGGACCTGACCGACCTCTTCGCCTTCACCGTCCCCGGCGGGCGCACCGCGCTCATCATGAACGTCAACCCGATCGCGCCCACCGGCGGCACCGCGTTCCACCCCGACGCGGTCTACCGCATCAACGTCGACACCGACGGCGACAACCAGGCCGACATCGCCTTCAGCTTCACCTTCTCCGACCCCGCGGAGGACGGCGAGCAGACCCTCACCCTCCACCGCGCCACCGGCACCGAGGCCCGCGCCCACGAAGCCGCCGGCACCCCGCTCTTCACCGACGTCCCCGTCTCCTTCGGCCGTGAACTGTCCGTCACCGAAGCCGACGGCTACAAGGTCTCCGCCGGACTGCGCAGCGACCCCTTCTTCGCCGACCTCGACGGCATCGTCGCCGACTTCACCTGGACCGGCACCGACTGGGGCGCCGACAAGAACGTCTTCGGCATCGCCCTCGAAATGCCCGACGCCGAACTCGGCGACAACCCGAAGATCGGTGTCTGGGCCCGCGTCAGCCTCCACGTGGACGGCGAACTGAAGTCCGTCGACCGCGGAGCCCACCCCTCCCTCACCGCGTACCTCAACGCGGACGAGGTCAAGGACGCCTACAACGAGGGCGAACCGGCCGACGACTGGGCGACCTACCTCGAACCCTGGAAGGCCGCCCTCGCCCACACCGGCGGCTACGCCCCCGACGCGGCGGAAGAGGCCCTGCGGACGGTCCTCCCGGACGTCCTGCGCTACGACCGCACCAAGCCCGCCGCCTACCCCAACGGCCGGACCCTGACGGACGACGTCACCTCGGCCCGGCTCGCGATGATCTCGAACGGCAAGGTCACCTCGGACCACATCGGCCCGCACGGAGACCTGTTGCCACACTTCCCGTACCTGGGAACGCCGCACTGAGTCGGTCGCGGTTCGGCTGGCGCGGTCACCGGGTCGGCCGAAGATCACCGACGGAAAGCTGGAACCTTTAAATCGAAGGTAGAGTGCCCCGGGTGGGATTCGAACCCACGCTGGATGGTGTTTGAGACCACTGCCTCTACCGCTGGGCTACCGGGGCATCCTTCAGAACGAAGATCGGCGGTCACCCGCCGTGCCCCCACCTTACAGGAGGTGGGTAGGCTCTTGGGGAGCTGTATCCGCCTTGGAAGAGGCCTTGAACGAGGAGCCCCCGTGACCGCCCCCGAGTCGCCCCAGCCCGCCGACGACGCCGATGCGTCGCACGTCCCGCCGCTGACGACCCGTGTCGTCATCGCCGAGGACGAGGCCCTCATCCGCCTCGATCTCAAAGAGATGCTCGAAGAAGAGGGCTACTCGGTCGTCGGCGAGGCCGGCGACGGTGCCCGGGCCGTCGAGCTCGCGCGGGAGCACCGCCCCGACCTCGTCATCCTCGATGTGAAGATGCCCGTCCTGGACGGGATCTCCGCGGCCGAGAAGATCGCCGGGGAGTCCATCGCACCCGTCCTGATGCTCACCGCCTTCTCGCAGCGCGACCTCGTCGAGCGGGCGCGGGACGCCGGTGCCATGGCGTACCTGGTGAAGCCGTTCAGCAAGAGCGACGTCGTGCCGGCCATCGAGATGGCCGTGTCCCGGTTCGCGGAGTTGCGCGCGCTGGAGAAGGAGGTCGAGGACCTCTCGCAGCGGCTGGAGACCCGCAAGCTCGTGGACCGGGCGAAGAGCATCCTGCAGACGCAGTACGGGCTCACCGAGCCCGCCGCGTTCCGGTGGATCCAGAAGACGTCCATGGACCGGCGCATGTCGATGCAGCAGGTCGCCGAGGCGGTCATCGAGGACGCCGAGGAGAAGAAGGCGGCGAAGGGCCAGCAGTAGCCGCGCCGTAGACAGGAGAAGGCCCGCCCCACAACGCTGTGGGGCGGGCCTTCTGTCTGTGGTGCGGTTCTACTCCTCGCCGAGGTAGGTCTTGCGGACCTCGTCGTCGTGGAGCAGGTCCTGGCCGGTGCCGGAGAGCTTGACGGAGCCGACCTCCAGGACGTAGCCGTAGTCCGCCAGGGACAGGGCGGCCTGGGCGTTCTGCTCGATGAGCAGGATGGTCATGCCCTCGGCCTTGAGCGTGGCGATGGTCTCCATGATCTTCTGCATCATGATCGGGGAGAGACCCATCGACGGCTCGTCGAGCATGAGCAGCTTGGGCTGGGACATCAACGCGCGGCCCATGGCCAGCATCTGCTGCTCACCACCGGAGAGCGTGCCCGCGGCCTGCTTGCGACGCTCGCCCAGGATGGGGAAGAGGTCGTAGGCGCGCTGGACGTCCTTCTCGATGCCGTCCTTGTCCTTGCGGAGGAAGGCGCCGAGCTGGAGGTTCTCGGCGATGGTCAGCTTCGGGAAGATGTGCCGGCCCTCGGGGGAGTGGGCCATTCCGAGGGAGACCACCTTGTGGGCGGGGATGCCGTTGAGCACCTGGCCGTCGAAGGTGATCTTCCCGCTCGCGGGCTTGATGAGGCCCGAGAGGGTGCGCAGGGTGGTGGTCTTGCCGGCGCCGTTGGTGCCGATCAGGGTGACGACCTGACCGGCGTCGACGGAGAAGGAGATGCCCTTGACGGCCTCGATCTTGCCGTAGGCGACCCTGAGGTCCTCGACCTCGAGAAGAGCGGTCACTTGGAGTCTCCTTCGGTGGTGCTTTCCGCTGCCGGAGCGTCGTCGGCGTCGGCGGCGTCCTCGGCCTCGGGGGCTTCGGGAGCCTCGTCGGCCGGGGCCTCGTCGGCTTCGGCCTCGGCCTCGGCGGGAGCCTCAGCCGCCGCTTCCGCCTCGGCGTGCGCCTCCGCCGCCTCGACCTCCGCGACCTCCTCCGCGCCCGGCGCGCCCTCGAACGGCGTACCGAGGTAGGCCGCGACGACGCGCTCGTCGCCCTGGACGACCTCGGACGTGCCCTCGACGAGCTTCTCGCCCTGGACCAGCACCGCGACGCGGTCGCACAGGTTGAAGATGAACTTCATGTCGTGCTCGATGACCAGGACGGCGATGCCCTTGTCACGGATCGCGAAGACGAGCTCCTCGGTCGTGCGGGTCTCGTTCTGGTTCATGCCGGCCGTCGGCTCGTCGAGGAGCAGCAGGCCGGGGTCGCTCGCCAGCGCCCGGGCGATCTCCAGCTTGCGCTGTTCGCCGTAGGGCAGGTTGCGGGCGAGGTGCTCCGCCTTGCTCGCCAGGCCGACGAACTCCAGGAGTTCCATGGCGCGTTCGCGCGAGGCGACCTCCGCCTTCTTGAAGCCGGGGCCGCGCAGGAGCGCGGACCAGAGGCCCTCCTTGGTCCGGGTGTGGCGTCCGACGAGGACGTTCTCCAGGACCGTCATGTTGGAGAAGAGGCGGATGTTCTGGAAGGTACGAGCGATGCCGGCCTTGGTGACCAGGTGCGGCTTGGGCGGCAGCACGGTCCCCTTGTAGCTGACCGTTCCCTCGGTGGGGACGTACAGACCGGTCAGGCAGTTGAAGAACGTGGTCTTGCCGGCGCCGTTGGGGCCGATCAGACCGACGATCTCGCCCTCGCGGACAGTCAGGTCCACTCCGCGTACGGCGGTGAGGCCGCCGAAGCGCATGGTGACACCGCTGGCGTCGAGGACCGTGGCGGCGGTGGACGCCGCTGCCGTGGTTTCCGTGGTGGTGGTCGTCATGGCGTTCACGCCCCCGCCTTCGAGGTTCCGACGATGGGGTCGGCGGGGGGCCGCTGCTCCGGTACGTCGAGCTTGTCGGCGTTCTCGTCGTGCTCGTGGTACTCGAGCTGCGCGCGCCGGTTGGGGATGAGGCCCTCCGGGCGGAAGCGCATCAGCAGGATGAGCGCGAGACCGAACGCGAGGAGCTGGTAGTCCTTCAGGAAGGCCAGCTTCTCGGGGATGAGGAAGAGCAGTGCCGCGCCGAGGAGCGGACCGCGGATGGTGCCCATGCCGCCGAGGATGACGGCCGCGAGAAGGAACGCGGAGTTCGGGGCGACGGGGCCGGCGAACACGTACATCTCGGGGAGGACCGTGCCCTGGAAGTGGGCCTGGACCGTGCCGGCGACGCCGGCGAGGGTGGCGCCGAGGGCGAAGGCGATGAGCTTGACCCGGAAGCCGTTGATGCCCATGGCGGTCGCCGCGGTCTCGTCCTCGCGGATGGCGACCCAGGCGCGGCCGATGCGGGAGTCCTGCGCCCGGCTGAAGACCAGCACGACGAAGACCATCACCAGCAGCATCAGCAGGTAGTAGTTGGCGTACGAGCCGAGTTCCACGCCGAGGATGGTGTGGGTCTCGCCGAAGTCGTACCCGAAGATGTTCAGCGCCGGGATGTTCGGGATGCCGTTCGGGCCGTTGGTGATCTGCGGGCCGTTGTCGCCGTCCATGTTGTTGACGGTGATACGGAAGATCTCACCGAAGCCGAGCGTCACGATGGCCAGGTAGTCACCGTGCAGCCGCAGGGTCGGCGCGCCGATGATGACGCCGAAGATCAGCGAGGCGATGGCGCCGATGATCATGGCGACCCAGAACGGGAGCTGGATGTCGAACGCGGAGGCGGTCGATCCCGAGACGAGGGCGGCCGTGTAGGCGCCGACGCCGAGGAACGCGACGTAACCGAGGTCGAGCAGACCCGCCAGGCCGACGACCACGTTCAGACCGAGGGCGACCGTGGCGAAGATCAGGATCTGTACCGCGATCACGGTGAACGTGTCGGTGGTCTGCGTGAAGGGGAAGACGGCCGCGGCGGCGAACGCCGCGACGGCGGCGATCTGCTTGTTCTTCGACGCGATGGCCGAGATACGGCTGACGAGACCGGACTTGTTGAGCGCGGCGGCGCCGAAGCCCGCGAGGAGCAGGTAGCCGATGAAGAGCTCGGGGTCCTCGGTCGAGATGCCGTACGTGACGGCGTACATGCCGATCGCGAAGGCGACGACGATGACGAGGATCTCGGCCCAGGAGGGGATCTCCTTGGGCTTCGCCGGCTTGCGGGAGTCGTCCTTGAGCGAGAACGAGGCGAGCGGGATCAGTACCGCGACGAAGGCCACGTACGCACCGGGCTCCCAGTGCGCGATGCCGCCGAGCTGCGCCGCGATGGCGATCACGGTGTACCAGGTGGTGCCGAGCGCGCCGAGGGCGAGGAACTGCAGGGCCTTCGCCGAGCCGCCGGGGGTGAGCCAGCGCAGGCCCTTGATGCCGAGCCCGGAGAGGGCGAAGGCGATCAGGAGGAGGCCCGCGACGAGGGTGAGGACCTGGAGGCCGCCGGGGTAGCCGTTGACCGTGAGGTCGCCGGGGAACTCGGTGGTGTACGTCCAGGCGAGGAAGGTGCTCGCGATGGTGGCGAGGCCGCCGGCCGCGATGATCCAGTGGAGGAGGCCCGCGCTCTTGGCGTCCGTGTTCTCCACGATGCCGGACTCCTGGGGAGTCTCGGGGGTCTTGGTGAGGTTCGTCATCGCGATCACGCCCTGTCCGCGGTGCGTTGACCCAGCAGACCTTGTGGTCTGAACAGGAGCACCAGGATGAGGAGGGAGAACACCCAGATGTCCTTCCAGGCACCACCGCCGAACTGCGCCATCCCGGGGATGTGCTCGACGTATGCGATGGAGAGGGTCTCCGCGAGACCGAGCACGACGCCGCCGATCATGGCGCCGTAGATGTTGCCGATGCCACCGAGGACGGCTGCGGTGAAGGCCTTGAGGCCCAGCAGGAAGCCCATCTCGAAGCGGATCTGGCCCTTGTCGAGGCCCTCGGCGACCGCTGCGACCGCGGCGAACGCGGCGCCGATGGCGAACGCCATCACGATGATGCGGTCGGTGTTGATGCCCATCAGCTTCGCGGTGTCCGGGTCCTGCGCCGTGGCCTGCATGGCGCGGCCGCTGCGGCTCTTCGAGACGAAGAGGCCGAGGGCGAGCATGCACATCGGGGCGGCGACGAGGACGAACGTGTCAGCGCGGGAGATCGACAGGCCGTCGAAGATCTCGAAGGGTCCGCCCTTGAATTCGGGGAAGGTGACCTTGCTCTTGGCTCCCGGGTAGAAACCCCAGATGAGCTGCTGGAGCACGATCGACAGACCGATGGCCGTGATCAGGGGGGCGAGCCGGGGCGCGCCGCGCAGCGGGCGGTAGGCGAAGCGTTCGGCGGCGGTGGCGACGGCCACGGAGACCACCGCGCCGCCTATCAGCATCACGGGGATCGCGATCACGAGGGCGGTGCCCTCGGGCAGGATCGTGTATGCCGTGAGGGCGCCGAAGCCCCCGATCATGAAGATCTCGCCATGGGCGAAGTTGATGAGCTGGACGATGCCGTAGACCATCGTGTAACCGATGGCGATGAGGCCGTAAAGGGCCCCCAGGGCAAGGCCGTCGGCCAGCTGTTGCGGCAGTTCGTTCACCGCAGGGCCTCCGATGAGCGTGTCGGATATGACACCGCGCGAGGGCGCTGTTTGCGCCCTCGCGCGGCTTGGTTCATTTGGTGCGTGTTACGGGGTGGTACGGGGTCAGTCCTTGAAGGTCTCGGACTTCACGTCGACCCAGGCGCCGTTCTTGACCTGGTAGACGGTGAGCTGCTTGTTCGTGGTGTCGCCGTACTCGTCGAAGGAGACCTTGCCGGTCACACCCTCGAAGGAGACCTTGGACATGGCCTCGGTGACCTTGGCGCGGGCGTCGTCGGGGAGCTTGCCGTTGTTGGCGGCGACGACGGCCTTGACGGCCTGGATGATCGACCACGCGGCGTCGTAGGAGTAGCCGCCGTAGGCCGCGTACGGGTCCTTGTAGCCGGCCGCGGTGTAGTCGGCGATGAACTTCTTGGCGGTCGGGAGCTTCTCGACCGGGAAGCCGACCGAGGTGGCCAGGTCACCGTCGTTGGCCTCGCCGGACGCCTTGATGAACTCCGGGTCGTAGATGCCGTCGCCACCCATGGTGGGGATCTTGGCGCCGGTCTTCTTGACCTGGTCGGAGAGCAGGCCGCCCTCGGGGTACTGGCCGCCGAAGTAGACGGAGTCGGCGCCCGAGCCCTTGATCTTGTTGGCGGTGGAGGAGAAGTCCGTCTCCTTGACCGTCACGGAGTCGGTGCCGACGACGGTGCCGCCGAGGCGCTTGAACTCGTCGGAGAAGATCGCGGCGAGGCCGGCGCCGTAGGTCTGCTTGTCGTTGACGACGAAGACCTTCTTCTTACCGGCGTCCTTGAACAGGTAGTTCGCGGCGAACTTGCCCTGGATGACGTCGGTGGTGGCGGTACGGAAGTAGGTCTTGAAGGGACGCTTGAAGTCGCCCTTGCCCCAGTTGTCGCCCTGCGAGAGCGAGGGGTTCGTGTTGGCCGGGGAGACCTGCGTGAGGTTGGCCTTGTCGAAGTCCGCCTGCATGGACTGCGAGACGCCGGAGTTCAGCGGGCCGACGACGCCGAGGACGTCCTTGATGCCGACGAGCTTGGTGGCGTTGGCCTTACCGGTGGCCGGGACGGCCTGGTCGTCGAGGGCCTCGATCTTGAAGGTGACGCCCGGGACTTCTTTGTTCTTGTTGGCGGTCTGGACCGCCAGGTCCACGGAGTTCTTGATGCCCTGACCCAGCGCGGAGAGCGAACCCGTGAGCGGCGCGTCGACACCGATGACGACGGTGGTGTTGCCGCTGGAGTTGTCGCTCGTTCCCTTGTCGTCGCGCGAACCGCAGGCGGTGAGGGTGAGTGCTCCCGTGGTGATCACGGTGGTGAGGATGAGCAAGGAACGGTGTCGCACGATGAATCCTTTCCCTGGCGCGGCCCCCTCAGCTGAGGCGGTGCCGTTAAGCGTGGAGCCGGAGGTGCCGTTTGTGAATGCCGGGCCGTACTGGGGATGACTGGGTGGTGCTGGGCCGTGCAGTGGACGCGCCCGGCGGCGCGGTGACTGGCGGTGACTCTAAGCGCAGGTGAGGGAGGTGGGGAGCGAGGAGGTCAGGATGTGACTGTCTTGTTATCGCGAGGGGGAGAGGAGGTGGACAGGGGGTGGGCAAATTGGGGCATACCGGTCAGCAATGTGCTGTTCACATAGTGAGAACGCCCAGTTCCGCTAAGGGGCTTGAGCAGATCTTGCTCCTGTCGGACCGCTTATGACTGTCTCCGGATACCGGACACCCCTCCAGGCGTGAGCGAACAGAACGCCGCTGAGGTGCCCCACCGGATCGACATACGGATGTCACGGAGTGTTACGGAGGTGGCTTCCAGTTCTCCGAGCTTCCGGTCGCCCCGTTCGTCGACGCGCACCGTCTTCGGGTCTCCTGGTCGGCGAAGGCCGCCGCTGCCCCGTGTCCCTCCTGGCGCTCCTTGGTTCGGGCGCCGGAGAGGACCTCGTCGTGGATCTTCAACTGCTCATTGGAAAGCCCTTTTTGTTCCCAATCGAGCCCCGCCCACTTGCTCCCCGTGAGCGCCTCCTTCACCCAGTACGCGACGAGGTCGGTGCAGATGTCCACCGCCGTCCTGGGCTGCGCGGGCGCCGGGGCGGGGCTGCCTGCCGAGCAGCCGGACAGGGTGGCCAGAGCGCCAGAGGCCAGGACCGCGGCGAGCGCGGTCCCTGCCGGAGCGTACGGCGGGAACCTCATGTCCGGGACGCTAGGGGATCTCGTACGAGGGCACAACAGGCTGGCTGATTAAGGCAGTTGGATGGCGGCGCGAGGGGGTGCGGATGCGGGGCGGGTCGAGCCGGTGCGCCACGGGCGGGGCATTGCGGGGGCCTGTCGGCCGCGCCGGCGGTGGCTGCCGGGGATCGTCGGGCGATGGGCGTGGCGACGTTTCGATCCGCCCGAATCGCCCTGACACGTGCCGCTGTTGCCCTGTGGAGCGGTTGTGCGGAGCCGGATCCGTGCGGTGTTGGGCGCGGTGAACGTGATGCGGCGCCCCGAGGTGGTCGCCGCCGCCTGGGTGGGCCAGGCCTCCCGGGGGTCGGGCCGGGGGCTTCGGTGTCCGGAAGTCGATACTCCCGTGTGCCCTCGGTCGGTGGCCCCCGCGTTCGGAAGCCGACGTTCCGCGTCCGGGGGCCGGTGTTCCGGCGCCCGGCGTCCCGCGCGTGGGACGCCGCCCGGACGACGGGGCTCCGCACCCTCCGGAAGGGGCGCTGTGACACCCGGCGACGAGGAGTGCCGGCTCGCGCGGCGGTGACACCCGGTGACCGTGAGGCCTTGATCGTCCCGGAATCCGGGGGCGGTGGCGCGGGGCGGTCGGGCGGCGGGGCGGTCGGGCGGTGGTGCGTGGGGCGGCCGCGCGGCGGCGCGGGGTCTTCGCCCGGGGCCCCCGGGGCCCCGGGCCCCCGGCAGGCCGCTCCCGGCGTATCGCTCCTGACACGGCGCGGCCCGGG
>NZ_JBHJTL010000081.1:0-9331 GCF_042264065.1 Streptomyces sp. NPDC056222
ACCCGAAGGTGCGACCGCCCGTCCGGCGAAGCGGGACCGTCGTCAGACGACGATCAGATAGATGCCGTACGCGACGGCCGCCGCGCACAGCGCGAAGCAGGCGTACGCGCCGGTGCGCGCCAGGGCGGCGGAGCCTCCCTGGGAGGCGGCCTGCTCCTGCTTGGAGAGGCCGACGATGCCGAGGGTGAACAGGCCCACGAGGGCGACGGTCGCCACGAGGCTGACTCCGAAGACGGAGCCGAGAGCTGCCCAGTCGATCTTCATGTCGTTCGTTCCTTACACCGCGGCCGCGGGGGCCGTGGGGGCTGCCGGGTCCGTGGGGGCCGGCGAGGGGATGGTGGTCTTGAGGTCCTCGTCCGCGACGGCGGCGACGGAACCGGCCGGCGGCGGGGTGACCGCCGCGATCGCGGTGGTGACGACACCCGCGGGCTCGGCGTCGAGGTCGTCCGCGGTGACGTTGTTGTGGTCGACGGGCTTGCGGCGCGACAGCGCCCAGATGATGCCCGAGCCGGTGACGAGGAGCACCGCGACGGTGGCGACGCCCCAGCCGCCCTGCTTGGTGAGGAACTCGGCGCCGGCGCCGACCAGACCCGCGGCGGGCAGGGTCAGACCCCAGGCGACGAACATCCGGGTCGCGGTCGACCAGCGGACGACACCGCCCTTGCGGCCGAGACCCGCACCCATCACGGCGCCGGAGCAGGACTGCGTGGTGGAGAGGGAGAAGCCCAGGTTGGACGAGGCCAGGATGACCGTGGCGGCGCTGGTCTGGGCGGCGAAGCCCTGCTGAGGCTGAAGGTCGGTGAGGCCCTTGCCCATGGTGCGGATGATGCGCCAGCCGCCGAGGTAGGTACCGAGCGCGATCGCGACACCGGCGGAGACGACGACCCACATCGGGGGGTTGGAGCCGGGGGCGACGACACCCTGGGTGACCAGGGCCAGGGTGATGATGCCCATCGTCTTCTGCGCGTCGTTGGTGCCGTGCGCGAGGGAGACGAGACCGGCGGAGGCGATCTGGCCGGCCCGGTAGCCCTTGGCCGTGGACTTCGCGTCGGTCCTGGAGGCGATCTTGTACGTCAGCCGGGTGGCCACCATCGCGGCGAGGCCGGCGACGAGCGGCGCGGCGATCGCGGGGATGAGCACCTTGGTGACGATGGTGCCGCCGTTGACCGCCGACCAGCCGGCCGACATCACGGCCGCGCCGATGAGGCCGCCGAAGAGGGCGTGGGAGGAGCTGGACGGCAGACCCATGAGCCAGGTCAGCAGATTCCAGAGGATGGCGCCGACGAGCGCCGCGAAGATCACTTCGGTACGAATGCCCTGTTCGTTGATGATCCCGCCGGAGATCGTCTTGGCGACCTCGACGGACAGGAACGCACCGACCAGGTTGAGCACGGCGGACATGGCCACCGCCGTCTTGGGCTTGAGGGCACCGGTCGAGATGGTCGTCGCCATCGCGTTGGCGGTGTCGTGGAAACCGTTCGTGAAATCGAACACGAGAGCTGTCACGACCACAATCGCGAGCAGCAGCGTGATGTGTTCCATTTACCCAGGCAATCGTTTGACGTCAGTGGCTGGACGAACGTAGGCAACCTGAGTGAACGGAAGGTGAACTGGGTCGGGCTGCATGGTGACTCTAACCGTGTCCAGACATTCCGCTTAGCCTCTCCGGGCGTGGTTCCGTCCACCATGTGGGCACCCCGCAACCCCGGGTAAGCCGTGCCGTTGCGGGACAGACGGGACGTGTCCCACTTCCGCCCCACTCGCCCCATGTCACCAGCCGGACACTCCGCGGGCCGCGTCAGCCGACCGGGGGACCCGCAGATGAGACCCACGTCACTCCAAGGTGGCCCCGTGCGGGTCTGTCCGGTGGCAGCCCGCCCCCGCCCTGCCGACACTGGGATGGTGCGCCCGGCTACAGCGACGGCAGCGGCCGTCACCACCCTGCTCGGTGTCGGCGCGGCCGCGATCGCGGCCGGCCGGTACGCCAGTGACGCCGCCCTCAAGGCGGCCGGACGGCCCCTGCCCCGTGACCCCCGGCTCACCGTGCACGCCACGGGCGCCGACCAGGTCACCCTCACCCGCAGCCTGGCCTCGCTGCGCTCCGGTACGTACGGGATCGAGGGCCCGGACGTCCACGCCGTCGTCGGACCCGTGCTCGACCGGGTCCCGCACAGCGCGGACACCGTCGTCCGCCGCCTGGAAAGGGTCGAGCTCGGCACCCTGGAACCTGGCGCCCGGGTCCGCTTCACCCCCGAGCTGCACCACGGCACCCCGACCACCGCGCTCGGCCTCGACCACGAGGACGTCGAGATCCCCGGCGAACTCGGCACCCTCCCCGCCTGGCTCGTCCCCGGCGCCCGCTCCACCTGGGTGATCGCCCTGCACGGCATCGGCACGACCCGCCGGCATGCCCTCAACCTCGTCCCGTTCCTCTCCCGGCGCCAGATCCCCGTCCTCTGTCTCGCCTACCGCGGGGACGAGGGCGCGCCCCCGTCCCCGGACGGCCTCGGCCATCTCGGCGACTCCGAGTGGCGCGACGTCGACGCGGCCCTGCGGTACGCCGTCCGCAAGGGCGCCCAGCACGTCGTCCTGTACGGCTGGGGGCCCGGCGCCACGATGGCCCTGCACGCCGCCGCCGACTCCGGCGTACGGGACGTGATCCGCGGCCTCGTCCTGGACTCCCCGGTCCTCGACCAGGAGGCCACCCTGCGCAACCTCGCCTCCGCCCGCCGCGTCCCCGGCCCCCTGCTCCCGCTCGCCGTCCGCGCCGCACAGGACAGGACCGGCCTGCACGCCGACCGTCTCCAGGCGGTCTCCGACCCGGCCGGTCTGCGCGTGCCGACGCTGGTCTTCCACGGCCCCGACGACACCATCGCCCCCTGGGAGCCGTCCCAGGAACTGGCCGCCCGCCGCCCGGAACTGGTCACGCTGCACACGGTCCGCGGCGCCCCGCACGCCTCGATGTGGAACGCCGACCCGGTCCCCTACGAAGAGGCCCTGCGTCGCTTCCTCACCCCCCTGCTCTGACCCCTCCTCCGGCGGCGTTCCACCGGCGCTGTCGATTCCGATTGGGCTTTCGGGCCGTCAGCGGGAAGACTGCCTCCGTGACGTCTCGAAAGCCTGATGAGCAATTGGCGCGCAACTCCAGACTCCGACTCGTCCGTCCGCGGGCACTCGCCACCGCCCGACGGGCAGTGACGACCCGGCGCACCCGGCCGGCGCCGCGGCCGCCGGAGGGCACTCCGCCCCGCGCGGAACTGGCCCGCCAGGCACGGACCGTCCTCGCCGACGCCGTACGGATCGCCCGCTGGGCCGCCGTCGACCGCGGGGCCGGGGGCGCCGCTCCGACCGGCCCCGAGGCCGTCCCCGTCCAGGAACGCGCCGCCGCCGCACTGGACCTGACGCCCGACCAGATCCGTGCCGGATGGGACCGGGCCCGGCTCGCAGGACTCGTCGAACTCCACGGCGACACCGCCCGCCCCGGCTGGCGGCTGCACGCCTGGGACCGCGACGACTCCGCGGTGCTGCGCGGCTGGGTCGCCCTGTTCGACGCCTGGTCCCTGGTCCACCCCGCTCCCGAGGGCGTGGCGCCCAGCGCCGTGGCCGAGGTCGTCGAGGCCGTCCCGCAGGTGCTCTCGCTGCTCCAGCTCTCCGCCGGACCCGTGCTCGTCCCCGCCCTGCTCGACCTGCTCCAGCAGCGGGTCGAGGAGCTGCGCGAGGAGCGCTGCGAGGTCCCCGTCGAGGGAGCGGGCACCGACACCGACGCCGTGTGCGCGGCCGACCCCGACGGGCTCTCCGCCCTGCTCGACTGGGCACTGGAGGGCCTCGGCGCCGTGGGTGCCCTGACCCTCGGTGACGGTCCCGAGGAGACCGAGGGCGGCCTCGCCACCCTGACGCCGCTGGGCAACTGGGCGGTCTGGGTCAAGCTGGAGCAGATCTGCGTCGCCGCCCAGAGCCCCGCCGGCAACATCGAGCAGTCGGCCGAGGACATGCTCCGCGGCTGCGCCCGGCTCACCCCCGGCCCCGCCCGCGACGAGTACCGCGCCTGGCTCGCGGCCCGCACCCTCTCCTCCGCGGTCACGGAGCTCCTCGCCGTCGCCCGCGGAGAGGACGCCCTGCTGCGCGGTCTCGCCTTCGAGGCGCTCCGCGTCGTCGGAGCCCCCGCGGAGGCCGAGGTCCGGGCCGCCGCCGCGGAGGCCTCGCTGCGCCCCTACGCCCTGCTCTGGCTCGCCGAGTACGACGGAGCCGACCCCGACGACGCCCAGGACGTGCTCACCCGCGAGGAGGCGACCTGGCTCTGGGTGGACACCGCCGCGGCCGTCGCCGACCACGGTGAGAGCGTCCTGCTCGTCCGCCACCTCGACTCCGCCGTGCAGGGCACCGTCCCGGCCCTCCTCGACGAGATCAGGGCCGTCGGCCACCCCCGTACGGTCCAGGTCCTGGTCGCCCTCGCGGCCGCCCACCCCGACCCGGCCCTCGCCAAGGCCGTCCGCCGGGCGGCCTTCCAGGTCCACACCGGGGGATCGTGAGGGAGGCGTGAGGGCCCGCTACTCCGCGCCTCCCGGGAGATACGTGCCGAAGCTCCAGATGTTGCCCTCCGCGTCGCGGGCGATGTAGTCCCGCGAGCCGTACTCCTGGTCCTTGAGCGGCATCACGATCTCGATGCCGTGCTCCACCGCCCGCGCGTGGTGTGCGTCCACGTCGTCCACGTGGACGTACACCCCGGTGGGCCCGGCGGCCTCGACCAGCTTGTCGAACTCGCTGCCCGTCCCCTTGCTGCCGAGCATCACCATGCCGTTCCCGTACGTCAGCTCGGCGTGCACGACCTTGCCGTCCTCCTCGTACACCGCGTGGCGGGTGAAGCCGAACCCCTCCGTGAGCTGCTTGATCGCGGCGTGCGCGTCGTCATAGGTCAGGGTCGGACAGATGTGGGGTCCCTCAGCCATATCGATCACTCCTTATCGCCTGATGCCTGGAAGCCCGGAATGTGACCTGGGTCTCAGTCTGGCATTCGCCACCGACAACGCCGTGCCTCAGCGGAAGGTGTTGCACCGCGCCATGTCGCCCGTCGTGTAGCCGGTGTAGAACCACTGCTGACGCTGCGCCGCCGAGCCGTGCGTCCAGTTCTCCGGTGTCACCCGGCCCTGGAACTTCTCCTGGATCCGGTCGTCGCCCACCGCGGCCGCCGCGTCCATGCCGTCGCGGATGTCGGCCTCCGTGAGCTTCGTCAGCAGCGGCCGGCCCGTCTTATCGTCCGGCGTGGTCGTCGCGTGGTGCGCCCAGACCCCGGCGTAGCAGTCCGCCTGCAGCTCCACCCGTACGGCGTTGGAGTCGGCGCCCGCGCGCCCGTCCTGGGAGCGGGCCAGGGTGCCCATCATGTTCTGCACATGGTGGCCGTACTCGTGCGCCACGACGTACGCCTGAGCGAAGGGGCCACCGGTCGAGCCGAACTTCGTCCGCAGCTCGTCGAAGAACCCCAGGTCGAGATAGACCTGCCGGTCCCCGGGACAGTAGAAGGGCCCGACCGCCGAGGTGGCCGAGCCGCAGGCGGTGCCCACCTGGTTCGTGAACATCACGGTGCGCGCGTCCCCGTACCGCCCGCCCCGCCGGGCGTACTCCGCCCGCCAGAAGTCCTGCACGCTGTTGACGACCGCCACGATCCGGCAGTCCTCGCGGGTGTTCGCGTCCGCGCCGGTCCGGCAGGTGCGCTCGACCTGGGCCACGGAGGAGGAGGTCGCCGCAGGCTCGGGATCACCGGAGGAGAGGCCGAGCTGCTCGGGGCCCACCCCGAAGAGCAGCCCCAGGATCAGTGCGATGAAGCCGACGATTCCGCCGCCGACGGTGGCCCTCCCGCCCGGGATGCGGCTGCCGCGGACGTCCTTCACCTCGGAGGTGTCCAGGTTGGCGTCGTCGTCGAACTGCATGGACCACCACCTCTGCCATGACTGCCGCGGCAGTGGCCGCCGCCCTGCGGCCGAGTATCGGCGAATCCGACAGGGCCCGCCCCTTTTGCCGGGTGTGGGTGGGGTGGCGTGAGATGCGCCTCGATGCGGGCCGTGGCCGAAAAGCAGTTGCAGGGTCCCGTTAGACTGGCCGTATGGCCATTCTCCTCGTGCACTAGCGGCGTCGAACCGCCCAAGAGCCCTTCCGCCGTCCACCCCCGCCCTGGAGTCTGTCCGTGATCACCGCTTCCGGCATCGAGCTGCGCGCCGGCGCCCGCATCCTCATCGAGTCCGCTTCCTTCCGTATCGCCAAGGGCGACCGCATCGGCCTGGTCGGCCGCAACGGAGCGGGCAAGACCACCCTCACCAAATGCCTCGCCGGCGAGGGCATGCCCGCCGCCGGGCAGATCGCCCGCTCCGGCGAGGTCGGCTACCTCCCGCAGGACCCGCGCACCGGTGACCTCGACACCCTGGCCCGCGACCGCATCCTCTCCGCCCGCGGCCTGGACGTCCTCATCCGCAAGATGCGGATGAACGAGGAGCGCATCGCCACCGGCTCCGGCGCCACGCGCGACAAGGCGATGAAGCAGTACGAGCGCCAGGAGACCGAGTTCCTCACCAAGGGCGGGTACGCCGCCGAGGCCGAGGCGTCCACGATCGCCGCCGCCCTCGGGCTCCCGGACCGGGTCCTCGGTCAGCCGCTGCACACCCTCTCCGGTGGTCAGCGCCGCCGGGTCGAGCTGGCCCGGATCCTCTTCTCCGACGCCGACACCCTGCTCCTCGACGAGCCCACCAACCACCTCGACGCCGACTCCATCGTCTGGCTGCGCGACTACCTCAAGACCTATCGCGGTGGCTTCATCGTCATCTCCCACGACGTCGACCTGGTCGAGACCGTCGTGAACAAGGTCTTCTACCTGGACGCCAACCGCTCCACGATCGACGTCTACAACATGGGCTGGAAGCTCTACCAGCAGCAGCGCGAGGCCGACGAGAAGCGCCGCAAGCGCGAGCGGCAGAACGCCGAGAAGAAGGCCGCCGCCCTCAACTCGCAGGCCGACAAGATGCGCGCCAAGGCCACCAAGACCGTCGCCGCCCAGAACATGGCCAAGCGTGCCGAGCGTCTGCTCTCCGGCCTGGAGGCGGTCCGGGTCAACGACAAGGTCGCCAAGCTCCGCTTCCCGGAGCCCGCGCCCTGCGGCAAGACCCCGCTGACGGCGGAGGGCCTGTCCAAGTCGTACGGCTCGCTCGAAATCTTCACCGATGTGAACCTCGCCATCGACAAGGGCTCGCGCGTCGTCATCCTCGGCCTCAACGGCGCGGGCAAGACCACGCTGCTGCGTCTGCTCGCCGGGGCCGAGAAGGCCGACACCGGCGAGGTGACCCCCGGCCACGGCCTCAAGCTCGGCTACTACGCCCAGGAGCACGAGACGCTCGACCCGGACCGCACCGTCCTGGAGAACATGCGGTCGTCCGCGCCCGACCTCGACCTGGTCGAGGTGCGCAAGACGCTCGGATCCTTCCTCTTCTCCGGCGACGACGTCGACAAGCCGGCCGGAGTCCTCTCCGGCGGTGAGAAGACCCGGCTGGCCCTCGCGACCCTGGTGGTCTCCTCGGCGAACGTGCTGCTCCTCGACGAGCCGACCAACAACCTCGACCCCGCCAGCCGCGAGGAGATCCTCGGCGCGCTGCGCACCTACAAGGGCGCGGTCGTCCTCGTCACCCACGACGAGGGCGCGGTCGACGCGCTGGAGCCGGAGCGGATCATCCTGCTCCCGGACGGCGTCGAGGACCTGTGGGGTCCGGACTACAAGGACCTGGTGGCGCTCGCCTGATCATCTCGGTATGGATCATTCGGCTCATGGGTGATCCTTCATCTGAGTGAGTGCGTCTCATACCCCCTGGCGCGGCCCCTGACGAATCCTTCCGTCTGGGGCCGCGCCGTCTTCTTTCCACGGGTGCGGCGCTGACCTGGTACTTCCCGCCCCGAGCGGTTCCCGGCCGTGCTCCGAGCGCACCGGAATCAGGGATTCCGGTCGTGACGTCACCTTCCGCTCCCGCAATCCTTGTGGCACGGACCTTGTCGAATGGGTGGCCAGGACGTCCGGAAGGGGTGATCATGAGAAGTCCAGAGCGCACTTCCCATGAGGAGGCACGGGTGGCCGAGACTCTGAAGAAGGGCAGCCGGGTGACCGGCGCCGCGCGCGACAAGCTCGCGGCAGACCTGAAGAAGAAGTACGACTCCGGTGCGAGCATCCGGGCGCTGGCCGAGGAAACCGGTCGCTCCTACGGATTCGTCCACCGGATGCTCAGTGAGTCCGGAGTCACGCTGCGTGGACGCGGCGGGGCGACACGGGGCAAGAAGGCCGCCTCGGCCTGACCGGGGCGCGGTTCGTCGGGTCCACCGATTCTCATGGTGGCCACCCGGTCGACCGTGCGGTCGACCGGGTGGTTACTGTGCAGTCACTTACGCGTCAGTATTGCTGTCAGTGCTGCACTGGAACCGGAGGCGCCCCATGACTTCGCTCGACTCTGTGCTCGTTTTCGACAAGGACGGTGTACGGCTCACCGTCGAGGACGCCGTTGCCACGGTGACCCTGACCAACCCGGCGAAGCGCAACGCTCAGTCTCCCGCTCTGTGGCGGGCGTTGACGGAAGCCGGACGGTCACTGCCGGGCAGCGTGCGGGTCGTGGTCCTGCGTGGCGAGGGCATGTCCTTCTCCGCCGGGCTCGACCGGCAGGCGTTCACGCCCGAGGGCTTCGACGGAGAGCCGTCCTTCCTCGACCTGGCACGCGGTTCGGACGAGGACCTGGACGCGGTCATCGCCGAGTACCAGGAGGCGTTCACCTGGTGGCGCCGTAGCGACATCGTGTCGATCGCGGCTGTCCAGGGGCACGCCATCGGTGCCGGGTTCCAGCTCGCCCTCGCCTGCGACCTGCGGGTCGTCGCCGAGGACGTGCAGTTCGCCATGCGCGAGACCAGCCTGGGCCTCGTGCCGGACCTGACCGGTACGCACCCGCTTGTCTCCCTCGTCGGCTACGCCCGTGCGCTGGAGATCTGTGCCACGGGCCGCTTCGTTCACGCCGAGGAGGCCGAGCGCATCGGCCTCGCCAACATCGCCGTGCCCGGTGACGAACTCGACGCCGCGGTACGGGACTTGAGCGCCGCACTGCTCTCCGCGCCGCGTGACGCGGTCATCGAGACCAAGGCGCTGCTCCAGGGTGTCTGTGGACGCACCTACGAGCAGCAGCGCGCCGCCGAGCGTGCCGCCCAGGCCCGCCGTCTGCGCGACCTCGCGGGCCTCGGCGACTGACACCCCGGGCCGTCGGCGGCCGCTTGCGCGCCCGGATCCGCGCCGTCAGCCCACCGCCGAGACCAGTACCGTGAC
>NZ_JBHJTL010000081.1:9341-35686 GCF_042264065.1 Streptomyces sp. NPDC056222
GGGCCCCGGGCCCCGCACCCCCCGCGCCGGCGGGGCCCGCTCCGCCGCCCGGAACCCCCCGCACACCCCCCCCCCGCCCCCCGACCCGTCCCCCCCGCCCCCCCCGGGGCGGGGGCGCTCGCCGCCGTGCGGGCCGCGCGCGCCACGTCCAGCGCGCGATGCCCGGCGGACACCGCCAGCTCCACACGGAGCAGACCGGGGGCGCGATGCAGCGGGTTGCCCAGTGTGCCGGTCAGCGCCGCGACGCCCTCGACCGCGAGCACCGCGAGGGCCGTCGCGTCCTCCGGCGTGGGTGAGGTTCGCCCGGGTGGGTGAGTGGCGGCCGGCGAATCCGAGGCCTCCCAGGCGTCCTCGGCGAGGCCGGTCACACGGAGGTCCACTTCGACGACCGCCAGGCCCAGTTCCCGGTCCGCCGAGGTGAACAGGGCCTCGCGCACCTCCGCCGCGAGCGCCGGCAGCGGTCTGCTGCCCTCCGTCCCGTACTCCGCCGCGAACTCGGCCGAGATCCCCAGGGTCCCCGGGGGCAGTCCGCCGGGCGGTACAGGGAACGGCTCCTCCCCGCCCGCCTCCACGAGCCCCACCCGGAGGGCCCCCGGCACCACCCCTCGTACGGTCGCCGCAGCCCGCAGCAGTACCGCCCGCGCCGCCTGCTCCGTCAGCCACGCGCCGTCCGCCGCCTCCCCGAGCGGCAGCAGCCGGCCCGGCGCGAGTCGCTCGCGCACCGCCGCCGTCCATCCCGTGCCCGCTGTCGTCGTCATGTCCCCAGCCTGCCGCATCCCCGGCGCGAGACCGGGCAAGCGCACTTAATGTGGGCAAAGAGGTAGATAACGGAATGGAAGGGATGACCGGTGATGAATGACCCCGCACACCCCGATGAACCGTCCGTGACCAAGCGCGGCGGCGGCGCCCCGGCGACCCGCGGCCGGACCACCATCGCCGACGGCGTCGTGGAGAAGATCGCCGGCCTTGCCGCCCGTGACGTCCCCGGCGTCCACGCCATGGGCAGCGGTCTCTCCCGTACCTTCGGCGCCGTCCGTGAACGCGTGCCCGGCGGAGGGGGGCAGAGATCCGGCGTCTCAAGGGGCGTGAAGGCCGAGGTCGGCGAGGTGCAGACCGCACTCGACCTGGAGATCGTCGTCGAATACGGCGTCTCGATCGCCGATGTGGCCGGCGATGTGCGCGAGAACGTCGTCGCCGCCGTGGAGCGGATGACCGGCCTGGAGGTCGTCGAGGTCAACATCGCGGTCAGCGACGTGAAACTGCCGGACGAAGAGGACGAGACGCCGGAGCCGCGGCTCCAGTAGCCGTCGGCAGCCCGGCGGAAGGGGCTCAACATGAGCATGGCGATGATCGGCCTGGTGGCCGGAATGGCCCTCGGCTTCGCCGGATACTTCGGCGGATTCGGGGCGTTCGTACTGGTCGCGGCGTTGGGCGCGATCGGCTTCGTCGTCGGGCGGTTCCTCGAGGGGGACCTGGAACCCGGCGACTTCTTCCGGAGTCGCGAGCGCGGCGACCGGCGGCGGTGACCGGGGTGGCAGCAGACCCGGTGGGCCCCGCCGGTCGCGGGGCGACGACGATCGCCGACCGGGTCGTCGCGAAGATCGCCGCGCGGGCCGCGCGGGAGGCGCTCGACCGTGTGCCCCCGGGCGGCTCGCCGCCGCACGCCTCGGTCGTCGTGCAGCGTGACATCGCGCGCGTCTCGGTGAGTCTGGAACTCGGGTACCCCGTCGACCTCGGCCGTCAGTGCGGCGCGGTCCGCAGCCATGTGATGCGCCGCGTACGGGAGTTGGCGGGCATGGAGGTGCCCGAAGTGGCCATCCATGTCGAGCGGCTGCACTCCCCGCGCACGGAGCGCGCCTCGGCCGGGCGGAGGCTGGCATGACCACGGAGACCGACACCGACACCGACACGGTGCCGCCCGTACGCGAGAAGGCGACGGTCCCGGCCCGCCGCTTCTGGGCCGTCCGGCGGATCCCCGCGGCGCTGATCGCGCTCCTCGTCCTCGGCGGTGCCGGGCTGCTGCTCTACGACGTGGCCGCGGTGCGGGCCGACCACAGGGCCATGCACTGGCGGCGGGCGCTCGCCGACGACCTGGCGACCCGGCACCTCGACAACGCCTGGGTCCTGGCCGGCGCCTCCGTCGCCGTCGTCCTCGGCGCCTGGCTGCTGCTGCTCGCGGCCACCCCGGGGCTGCGCGCCGTCCTGCCGATGCGGCGCGACCACGCCGACGTACGGGCCGGACTCGACCGCGACGCCGCGGCCATGATCCTGCGGGACCGGGTGATGGAGGTCTCGGGCGTGCAGTCCGTACGGGTACGGATGGGGCGCAAGAAGGTGGCCGTGCGCGCGGTCTCGCACTTCCGCGAACTCGACGAGGTACGCGCCGACATCACGACCGTGGTGACCACGGGAATCGACGAACTGGGGGTCGCCCGGCCACCGGCGCCGACCGTGCGGGTGGCCCGGCCGCCGAGGAAGGGGTGAAGGGGTGACCGTCATTCTCCGGCGCGTCAACAGGATCGTGCTCGGACTCGTGGGCCTGCTGCTCGTCGTCGTCGGCGGGGCGGTCCTCGCGGCCGGATTCGATCTGCCGGTGCCCTCGTGGTGGCCGTGGTGGGGGCCCTCCGACGTCCTGCTGAGCAAGGCGGACCGGTACCGATGGCGCGACGAGGGCTGGTGGTGGCCGGCGGTCATCGCCGCCCTCGGGCTCGTCGTGCTGCTCGCCCTGTGGTGGCTGATCGCCCAGTTCCGGCGTGCCCGGCTCGCGGAGGTCCTGGTCGACACCGGCGACGGCGAGGGCGCGACGGTCCGGGGCCGGGCGCTGGAGGCCGTTCTGGCGGCGGACGCGGAAGCACAGGACGGGGTGGCCCGCGCCCGGGTCCTCCTGACGGGCCGCCGCACGGCGCCCCGTGCCCGTATCGCCCTGCTCCTGGAGCCCTACGCCTCGCCGGGCGAGGCCCTGACCTCCCTGACCGACCAGGCCCTGGCCGATGTCCGCACCTCGGCGGGCCTGGCGTTCCTGCCCACCGAGGCCCGCCTCCGCGCGACCAAGCACGGCGCGCGGAGGGTGACCTGAGGCTCCGTGGCCGAGGCCGCTCCTTCGACGCGGACCGTCAGAAGCCGTGCCTCGCCCCGCCGTCCACCGAGACCATCACGCCCGTCACGTACGAGGCCGCGGGCGACAGCAGGAACGCCGCCGTGCGGCCGAACTCCTCCGGCGTGCCGTAACGGCGCAGCGGGATACGGGATTCGCCCGCCGCCCGCGCCGCGTCCGCGTCCCCGGACATCGCGTCGAGCGAACGCACCCGGTCCGTGTCGATGCGCCCCGGCAGCACGCCGACGACCCGGATGCCACGCGGCCCCAGATCGCCCGCGAGGGACTTCGCGAAGCCGGCCAGACCGGGGCGCAGCCCGTTGGAGATCGTCAGGCCCGGGATCGGCTCGTGGACGGAGCCGGAGAGGACGAAGCCGATGACCCCGCCCTCGGTCAGCGAGTCCGCCGCCGCCCGGGCCATCCGTACCGCCCCCAGGAAGACCGTGTCGAACGCCGACGCCCACTGCTCGTCGCTGTTGTCCGCGCCGAAGCCCGGCGCCGGGCCGCCCACGCTGACGAGGATGCCGTCGAAGCGCCCGAAACGGGACCGCGCCTCGGCGATCAGCCGGGCGGGCGCATCCGGGTCGGCGTTGTCGGCGGCCAGACCGGCCGCGTCCGGGCCCAGCTCCTCGGCCGCCTCGGCGACCGCCTTCTCCTCGCGCCCGGTGATCAGCACCTTCGCGCCCTCGGCGAGCAGCGCCTCGGCCGACGCCCGGCCGAGCCCACGCGTCGCGCCGGTCACCACGTACACACGGTCCTTCAGTCCAAGATCCATGGGCCTATCCTGCCGCGTCCTCCCAGGGCAGCGCGAGGGCGGTGCCCACCAGGCCGATGTGACTGAACGCCTGCGGGAAGTTGCCCAGCTGCCGCCGCGCCACCGGGTCGTACTCCTCCGCGAGGAGCCCCACGTCGTTGCGGAGGGCGAGCAGGCGCTCGAACAGCTCCCGAGCCTCGTCCTCCCTCCCGGTCATCCGCAGCGCGTCCGCGAGCCAGAAGGAACAGGCGAGAAACGTTCCCTCGCCGCCGGGCAGGCCGTCGACCGAGCCCCCCTCGGTGCTGTAGCGGCGGACGAAGCCGCCATGTGTCAGCTCCTCGCGGACCGCGTCGATCGTCCCCACCACCCGCGGATCGTCCGACGGCAGGAACCCGACCCGCGGGATCAGCAGCGTCGCCGCGTCCAGCTCCCGCGAGCCGTACGACTGGGTGAACGTGTTGCGATCCGGGTCGTACCCCTTCGCGCACACCTCCGCATGGATCTCGTCCCGCATCGCCCGCCACCGCGCCGCGTCCCCGCGCAGCGAGGGATCCGCCTCGAGCGCCCGCACCGCGCGGTCGGCGGCGACCCACGCCATGACCTTCGAGTGCACGAAGTGGCGGCGCGGCCCGCGCACCTCCCACAGCCCCTCGTCCGGATTCCGCCAGGTCGACTCCAGGAAGCCCAGCAGGCTCAGCTGCAGGTTCCAGGCGTGCGGCTCGGCGGGAATCCCCGCCGCCCGCGCCATGTCGAGCGAGTCCATGACCTCGCCGTACACATCGAGCTGGAACTGGTCCACCGCCGCGTTCCCGATCCGTACCGGCGCCGAGTCCGCGTAGCCGCGCAGCCAGGGCACCGTCATCTCGGGCAGCCGCCGCTCACCGCCCGGCCCGTACATGATCTGCAGATCGGCCGGATCGCCCGCCACCGCGCGCAGCAGCCAGTCGCGCCACGCCGCCGCCTCGTCGACATAGCCGGCCGCCAGCAGTGCGCCGAGCGTCAGGGTCGAGTCGCGCAGCCAGCAGGAGCGGTAGTCCCAGTTCCGTACGCCGCCCAGCTCTTCCGGGAGCGAGGTCGTGGGGGCGGCCATGATGCCGCCCGTCGGCGCGTACGTGAGCGCCTTGAGCGTGATCAGCGAGCGCAGCACCGACTCCCGGTACGGCCCCTCGTACGTACAGCGCGCCGACCAGTCCCGCCAGTCCCGCAGACAGTCGTCGAGCGCGCCGTAGGGGTCGATCAGCTCCGGACGCGGCTCGTGCGAGGGGTGCCAGGTGAGCACGAACGCCACCTTCTCGCCCTCGTCGACCGTGAACGACGACCATGTGGCGAACTGCTGCCCCCAGGTCTTCACCGGCGGGTCGCTGCGCAGCCACACCGAGTCGGGCCCCGCCACCGCCACCCGGTGGCCCTCGCTGCGCCGGACCCACGGCACGATCGAGCCGTAGTCGAAGCGCAGCCGCAGTGCGGCAGTCATCTCGACGCTGCCGCTGACGCCCTCCACGATCCGCATGACATCGGGCGCCTTGTCGCGCTGCGGCATGAAGTCGACGACCTTCACGGTCCCGGTGCGGGTCTCCCAGTACGTCTCGAGAACGAGGGAGTCGCCCGCGTAGCCGCGGCTGGTGCAGGTCGTGGCGCCCTTGGGGGCGATGCGCCAGTGACCGTTGTCCTCGTCGCCGAGCAGCGCGGCGAAACAGGCGGCCGAGTCGAAGCGCGGCAGACACAACCAGTCGATCGACCCGTCGCGGCCGACGAGCGCGGCCGTCTGCAGATCGCCGATGAGGGCGTAGTCGTCGATACTTTGCGTCACGCTTTGGCGTGTTCCCGGAAGAGACGACGGTCAATCAGGGAGGCGGCTGAGCCGAGGCCCTGCCCGGCGGACCGGGCGGTTCGGCTAGACGGCGGCGGGGGCGGGTTCCGGGGCTTCCGCGTCTCCGTCGGTGTCGGCCGCGGCCTCCCGGTCGCGCTTCTCGCGACGCACCAGGACCACCCAGCCGACCGGCACACCGGAGGCGAAGAGCCACCACTGCACGGCGTACGCCATGTGCGCGCCGATCGAGTCGTGGTCGGGCTCCGGGACCAGTTCGGGGGTGTTCCCCGCGGGCTCGGGCGCCGTCTGCTCCAGGTAGCCGCCCAGGACCTCGCGGCCGAGCAGCTCGGCCTGCTGCGCGCTGTTGATCAGCATCACCTGACGGTCCGGCAGCCCGCGCAGGTCCTTGATACCGCTGGCGTCGGTCGTCTCGTCGGCCTTCAGACGGCCGGTGACGGTGACCTCGCCCTTCGGAGCGGGCGGAACCTCGGGGTACGCCTTCTGGTCGGGGGCCGCCGGAACCCAGCCGCGATTGACCAGGACGACCCGGCCGTCCTTCAGGACCAGCGGGGTGAGCACCATGACGCCCTGGCGGTCGTCGGCGTTGGTACGGCGCCGGACGACGACCTCGTGCGCGGTGTCGAAGGTGCCGGTGGCGGTGGTCCGGCGCCAGTAGTCGGCGCGCGGGACGGTGTGACCGGGGGAGGTCAGCTCCTCGATGGGGAGCGGCTTCGCCTGCAGGTTCTCCGCGATCAGGGCGTTCTGGGCGACGCGGCGCTCGTGCCGGTGGAACTGCCAGAAGCCCAGCTCGACCATCGTCGGGACGAGGGCGAGGGCGATGAGGGTGAGGATCACCCACTGCCGGGACAACAGGAAGCGGTACACCCCATGACCGTACAACTGTGGTCATGGGGTGCACGCACGGGGGTTCCGGTCGCCCTGGGCGGCCGTGGTTCAGACGTGATCGACGATGCCCACCTTTCCCTCCGCACGGGCGCAGTGCCCGCCGCAGAACCAGCTGCCCTCGACCTCGACGCCCTGGCCGATGATCTGCACCTTGCAGTGCTCACAGATGGGCGCCATGCGGTGAATGGCGCAGGAGAAGCAGTCGAAGACGTGCACCGCGCCCTGCGCGTGCACCTCGAAGGACATGCCGTAATCGTTTCCGCAGACCTCACAACGTGCCATGCGCCACAGGGTGCGACGCGCGCCCGGGGAAGCGTGGGCGGCACGCCAGGTGCGTCACCCGTCTGCCGGGGCCACGTCCCGCAGCAACTGGGTGAAGGCCGCCTCGTCGACGATCGGCGTACCGAAGGACTTCGCCTTCACCGTCTTGGAGGTCGCGGCGTCCGGGTCGTTGGTGACCAGCAGGCTCGTCAGCCGGGAGACACTGCCGGCGATATGGAGCCCCGCCTCGAAGGCGCGGTCCTCCAGGAGCTCGCGGTCGATGGAGGTGTCGCCCGAGAACGCCACCCGCATTCCCTGCTTGAGTGGTTTGTCCGTTTCGTAACGCCCGGGGTTGGGATGCGGGCACGGCGGCCGCTTCCGCGAGGGGCGCCAGCTGTTCGTGTGGTACGAGGCCTGGTAGCCGATCCGCGGCGCGGCCGGCGTGGACGCCCACTCCGTCAGCGGCCGGCACTCCAGCAGCGGCAGTCGTACGTTCCGCTCGGCTGCCGTGTGCAGACTCGGCCGGAATGCCTCGGCCAGCACGCGCGCGTCGTCCAGCGCGTTGTGCGCCCGCTGCTGGACGACGCCGTAGTGCGCGGCCAGCGACTCCAGCTTGTGGTTGGGCAGCGGAAGCGACAGCTCCTTGGAGAGCGCGATGGTGCACAGCCGCTGCCGTACCGGCGCGGTGCGCTCGGCCCGCGCGTACTCCCGGGCGATCATCTGCCAGTCGAAGATCGCGTTGTGCGCCACCAGGACCCGGCCGTCGAGCCGGGCGGAGAACTCGGCGGCGATCTCGGGGAAGAGCGGCGCGCCCTCCAGCAGGTCACTGGTCAGTCCGTGGATCCAGACCGGCCCCGGGTCCCGCTCCGGATTGACGAGCGTGTACCAGTGGTCCTCGACATTGCCCTGGGCGTCGAGGCGGTAGACGGCAGCCGACACTATCCGGTCGTCGCGGGCGAGTCCGGTGGTCTCCACGTCGACGACCGCGTACCCCTGTGGGTAGGCGGCCGGCCACGTCGCTGCTGTCGTACGGTCGTCGAGCATGGTCACTGAGAATACGGGCCATCGCTGACAACTCCGCCCCCGGTGTCCGCTCGGGCGCCGGATTCCGGTCACGGCATTGACGCCTCACCCCGCTCGCCGCGGCCATGGCGCGGCGAGCGGGGGCCAGTTCACCCGGCGCGGTCCGCCCCGCTCACCCCAGCAGGGCCACCAGGTCCCCGGCCGCCGCCTGTTCGAGCCCGCAGCCGTCCACCGGTCCCGGCAGCAGACGGTAGACCGTGCCCGTCGCCTTGTCGGGCACGCCGTCGCCGTCCAGGAGGGCGAGGAAGGCGTTCCGGCCGTTCGCCACCTGGGCCGCCGTCGCGCGTCCGTCCTCGGCCGTCCGCCGCAGATCCGGCACCCCCGCCGTACGGATCCGGTCCGCGAAGGAGCCGGCCGTCTCGTCGGCACGCCGTGTGTACTCCCACACCTCGTCGGCGCGCCGGTGCCCGCGCCGCAGCACCACGACCCGGTCCGAGCGCGCGGCGGCATGCCAGACGGCCAGGTCCCAGAGCGTCGTCCGGCCGGCGGTGAAGTACTGGTACAGGTCCCTGCCGACGCGGGCCAGGTCGGCGCTGTGCGCGGACACGCTCTGGAAGCCTTCGGACGGCGGCAGGTGCAGGTCCGTCCAGAGGAAGGTGCGCTGCTCCAGGTCGACCGGCATCGGCACATGGATCCGGGCGTCGCCCATGAGGTCGTACCGCTGGCGGACCGTCCTCGGGTCGTACTCCGCGCCCCTGCCCTCCCTGGAAGGGAGGGCCATGAAACCGGCGAAGGCGTCCCGGAGCTGGTCGAACGGCACGTTGTTGTAGCTGAGGACGATCGGCATCGCGAACCGCGCTCCGGCATCGGCGAGTCCCGCCGGATCGAGATCGGCGTACTCGGTCGCGCCCTTGGGCGCGGGCGCGGAGGCCAGATCACCGGAGTGGACGACGGCCCGCCTGCCGTACACGAGATTGGTGTAGTCGCACAGCCCGACGTACGACCAGTCCGCGTCGAAGAGCGCCACGGACAGATCCAGGTCGCCCCGGGTCTTCGTCGGCTGGGTCCAGTGCAGGAACATGCGCAGGACGTCGCCCCGCGGCAGCGGCTGCGTCGAGCCACGCGGCACCGACACCAGGGCCTTGGCCGCGACGCCCTCCGCGGACGGCACCGCGAGCCCGGAGAGCGCCTCGTCCAGGACGGAGACGTCGAACCGGGGTGCGGCGGCGAGCCGGCGCAGCACCTCGCGCTCCAGCAGGGCGCAGACCTCTTCGGTGGTCGACGTACAGCGCGAACGTGTCGTCGGGGACGGAGGCCGGGAAGGACCGGAACAGCGGCATGTGCGAGCGGTCCGCGCCCAGTTCGGCGTCGAGCTGTCCGAGGAGGCCGTGGCCGGCGTCCGCCAGTCCGGCCGGTCCGAGCCGGCCGAGTGCGGCTCGCAGCTCGGCGGTGGGGGCGAAGCCCCGGTCCAGGAGCTCTGCCTCGAGGGCGGTCAGGCCTTCGGCGTGGAGCCGTCCCCGCGTGAACTCACCCTAGGACGCCCACGCGCGCGTGCCACCGAATTGATTCGGGACTTTTGTCATGATTGATCCGGGACTCCGCCGTGGGGCCTCAACAGGCCGTCCACCAGTGCCCGTACGGAGGTGGTGAAGAGCCGCTCCGGGTCGACCGGGGCCGCGAGGGCGCGGGTGAGGGCGGGGTCGGGCGGGTCGGTCGTCTCCGTCTGCCAGAGCTCCACCTCGGCGGGCGACTGGACCGGCGCACGCTCGCGGTTGCGCTCGACCAGGACATGGCCGACGACCTGGACCTGCACGGCCCGGACCACCTCCGCCGCCCGCGCACCGCGCAGTCCTGCCGCGTGCACCTCATGGGCCAGGGCGCGCTGGGCGGGCAGGAACATCCGCTCCGTCAGGCCCCGTTCGTGCACCATCGCCACCAGATGCGGGCGCTCCCGCAGCTCGCGGCGGAGCGCGCGGGCCACCGAGACGATCCGGGCGGCGGGAGTGCGGCCCCGCGGGGTGATCGCGGAGAGATCGGCGACCGTCCGCTCGACCAGCGCGTCGAGCAGGGACTCGCGGTTGCCGACGTGCCAGTAGATCGAGGTGACTGCGGTGCCGAGCTCGGCGGCGAGCTTGCGCATGGTCAGGGCGTCCGGGCCGTGCTGCTTCACCAGAGCGGCGGCGGTCTCCAGTACCTCCTCGCGGGTCAGTGCGGTGCGCGCCATCCGTTCCCCCCAACTCTGTTGCCTGCACGGCTCTTTACCCTTCATCGCCGCCGGTGTAACTGTGTTACAGACCCGACCCGCTGAAGGGTGGTACGTCCATGGCACGAGTACGGTACGGGGCACGCACCGACGCCGAGATCACGGCGGCCCGCACGAAGAGCGCGAAGCTCCCCGACATCTGGTCCACCGGAGTGGTCGCCGTCTGGGAGACAGATCCGGACGTGGTGGCGGCCGTCCTGCCTCCCCCGCTGAAACCCACCGAACGGCCCCTCGTACGGGCCAACATCTCCCAGGTCGATCTGCCCGGCTACCCCCTCGGCGCCGGCTCGGTCGCCGTCGCCGCCGCCCACGGCGACCAGGAGGGCTGGTATCCGCTCGTCATGCCGATGACTCTCGAGCGCGCCCTCATCGGCGGCCGTGAGGTCTTCGGCGAACCGAAGAAGCTCGGCGAGGTCGCCGTCGAACGCGACGGGCTCGTCGTCCGCGCCTCGCTCGGGCGGCACGGCATCGACTTCGTCGAGGTGCGCGGCGCGGTCTCCGGCCCGCTGCCGCTGCCCGAGCCCGCCGACAAGACCGACTTCTACTTCAAGTTCCTGCCGGGCGTGGACGGCACGGGCTTCGACGCCGACCCCGTCCTCGTCCACTGCGTCCGGGCCGAGAAGGTGCGGAAGCTGGAGCGGATCACCGGAGACGTCGTCCTGCGCGAGTCCATGTACGACCCCGTCGCAGACCTCCCCGTACGCCGGATCGTCGAGATCACCATCGGCGAGAAGACCACCGACCAGAAGGGCCGGGTCGTGGAGCGGGTCAGTGCCCAGGCCCTCCTGCCGTACATCCACCAGCGGTACGACGACCCGCAGCAGATCCTCGACGGCCCGCCGGAAGGGAGCGTGTGATGGAGCTGCGTCGGGGCCAGGTCGCCGTCGTCACCGGCGCGGCGAGCGGCATCGGGCTCGCCATGGCGCGCCGCTTCGCGGAAGAGGGGCTCGCCGTCGTCCTCGGCGACGTGGAGGAGGCGGCGCTCGCCAAGGCGGCAGGGGAGCTGACGGAGGGCGGCGCACAGGTCCTCGCCCGTACGGTCGACGTCAGCGAACCCGGCTCCGTACGGGCCCTCGCCGATGCCGCGTACGACGCCTTCGGCGCCGTCCACGTGCTGTGCAACAACGCCGGCGTCGGCTCCGGCGCCGAGGGCCGCATGTGGGAGCACGAGCCCAACGACTGGAAGTGGGCCTTCGCCGTCAACGTCTGGGGCGTCTTCCACGGCATCCAGGCCTTCGTCCCGCGCATGATCGCCGGCGGCGAGCCCGGACACGTCGTCAACACCTCGTCCGGCGACGGCGGGATCGCCCCGCTGCCCACCGCCTCCGTGTACGCCGTCACCAAGGCGGCCGTCGTCACGATGACCGAGTCGCTGTACGCGCATCTGAAGGCGGAGCACGCGCGCGTGGGGGCGTCCGTGCTCTTCCCCGGCCCGCACATGCTGCGCACCGGCCTCTGGGAGTCGCACCGCAACAGGCCCGAGCGGTACGCCAAGGAGCGGCCGCGCAAGACCCCGTACCGAAGCCTCGACCAGTGGGAGGCGGCCATGAAGGACGCCGGGCACGAGGTCGCCTTCACCCCCGTCGAGGAGGTCGCCGAGCACGTCGTCGACGGCATTCGAGCAGACCGGTTCTGGATGCTCCCGGCGAGCGAGCACAGCGACCGGCAGATCCGGGCGCGCTCGCAGTCGATGCTCGACCGCGCCGATCCGTCGTACCTGGAGAGCTTCATTCTCGACTGAGGGGCACCCCATGAGTCATGAAGACCCGTATCTGATCATCTCCTCCGACTGTCATGCCGGTCTGCCCACCGAGCGCTACCGGCCCTATCTGGACTCCCGCTTCCACCGCGCCTTCGACGAGTTCCTCGCCGGGCGCGACGCCCGCCGTGAGGCCATGACCCGGCTCGGGGTGCGCAACGAGGCGTTCGCGAACAAGTGGTTCAGCGACAACGAGGAAGGGCTGCGGGGCGGTTGGGACGCCGCCCAGCGGCTCAAGGAGCTCGACGGGGACGGTGTGGCCGCCGAGGTCGTCTTTCCCGACGCGGACGCCGTCGACAGCCAGACCGCCGCGCCCTTCGGCGTCGGCCTCGGGCTCTCCGGCGACCAGGACCCGGAGCTCGGCATGGCGGGCGCGCAGGCGCACAACCGCTGGCTGGCCGAGTTCGTCGGACAGAACCCCGAGCGGCACTGCGGGGTGGCGCTGCTGCCGATCACGGCCGAGCCGTCGAAGGTCGTCGCCGAGATCCACCGGGCCAAGGAGTCGGGGCTCGGGGCGCTGATGATCCCCTCCATGTGGGTGGACAAGGAGCCGTACCACGACCGGCGTTACGACCCGATCTGGGCGGCGGCCGCCGAGACCGGGATGCCGCTGGTCACCCACTCGGGCGCGGCGCCGCGCGAGGAGTACGGCGACCATCTCGGCATCTATGTCAGCGAGGTGACCTGGTGGCCGGCCAGGCCGCTGTGGTTCCTGCTCTGGTCCGGCGTCTTCGAGCGGCACCCGGGGCTGAGGTTCGGCGTCGCCGAGTCGGGCTGCTGGTGGCTGCCGAACCTGCTGTGGTTCATGGACCGGCTCTATCTCGGCGCCCACGGCGGGAAGAAGCTGTCCCCGTTCGCCGAGCTGAAGCGGCCGCCGAGCGAGTACCTGGACCGCCAGGTCTTCGTCTGCGCCACCAACACCAAGCGGCGCGAGCTGGCGCAGCGGTACGAGATCGGCGTGGACAACATCCTGTGGGGCTCGGACTTCCCGCACCCGGAGGGGACCTGGCCCAACACGCGCGCGTGGCTGCGGAACACGTTCCACGACATCCCGGTGGCGGAGACGCGCCGGATGCTGGGTCTCGCGGCGGCCGAGGTCTTCGGATTCGACATTCGAAAGCTGGATCCGATCGCCAAGCGCATCGGCCCGACCCCGGCCGAGCTGGGTCAGTCGCCCGACCAAGCGGCGGTCGAGGCGTCCTGGGCCCGCTCGCGCGAGGTCGGCCGCCACTGGCTGACGGACCACGACTTCCCCACCCTGGGGGTGAGCTGATGGACCGCTACACCGTCATCTCGGCGGACTGCCACGCGGGCGCCGACCTGCTCGACTACAAGCCGTACCTGGAGAAGAGGCACCACGACGACTTCGACGCCTGGGCGGCCGGCTACGTCAATCCGTACGAGGACCTGCTCGCCGACACCGCCGACCGCAACTGGAACTCGGGGCGCCGGCTGCGCGAGCTGGAGGCGGACGGGATCGTCGCGGAAGTCGTCTTCCCCAACACCATCCCGCCGTTCTTCCCCTCGGCCTCCCTGATGGCCCCGGCCCCGACCCGCGAGGAGTTCGAGCAGCGCTGGGCCGGGCTGCGCGCGCACAACCGCTGGCTGGCCGAGTTCTGCGCGGACGCGCCCGGTCGCAGGGCGGGCGTGGCGCAGATCCTCCTCAACGACGTCGACGAGGCGGTACGGGAGATCCGCCGCACCAAGGAGGCGGGCCTCACCGGCGGTATCCTCCTGCCCGGCGCCCCGCCCGGCAGCGGGATCCCCGAGCTGTACTCGCAGACGTACGACCCGATCTGGGCGGTCTGCGCGGAGCTGGACGTCCCCGTCAACCACCACGGCGGCTCCGCCTCGCCGCCGCTCGGCGACGAACCGGCCGCCCGCGCGGTGTTCATGGTGGAGACGACCTGGTTCTCGCACCGGGCGCTGTGGCACCTCGTCTTCGGCGGCGCCTTCCGCCGCCACCCCGAGCTGAAGCTCGTCCTGACCGAACAGGGCTCGGGCTGGATCCCCGGGGTCATGGACATGCTGGACTACTACCACGCGCGCCTGGTCGCGGCGGCCTCTCGGGCCGCCACCGCCGAGTCCAAGTTCGGAGCCGGCCTGGCGGAGTCCATGGGCAAGGGCCCCAGCGAGGTCTGGCGGGACAACTGCTTCGTCGGCGCGAGCTTCATGCGCCCGCACGAGGTGCCGCTGCGCGACCGGATCGGCCTCGACAAGATCATGTGGGGCAGCGACTACCCGCACGACGAGGGCACGACCCCGTACTCCCGCGAAGGTCTCCGCATCGCCTACGCGGGGCTGCCGAGGGAAGAGGTCGCGGCGATGGTCGGCGGCAACGCGGCCCGGGTCTACGGCTTCGACCTGTCGCTCCTGGACGCCCTGGCGGCCGAGCACGGCCCCACCGTCGAGGAGATCGCCGAGCCCCTGAAGGAGGTCCCGGCGGACGCCACGAGCCCGGCCTTCGCCCCGGGCGGGTCGGTCCGCGTCTGGTGACGGACCGGGTGAGAACCTCCCGAGGTGACTGAAGCACCCACCCACGACGAAGCCCACGGCGGCGGTCTCGGCACCCGTCTCAACTGGCTCCGGGCCGCCGTGCTCGGAGCCAACGACGGCGTCGTCTCCACCGCGGGCCTCGTCGTGGGTGTCGCCGGTGCGACGGAGTCCCAGGCCGCGCTCCTCACCGCGGGCCTGGCCGGTCTGCTCGCCGGTTCGATGTCGATGGCGGCGGGGGAGTACGTCTCGGTCTCCACCCAGCGCGACTCGGAGAAGGCGGCCCTCGCCGTGGAACGGCGCGAACTGCGCGAGCAGCCCGAGGCCGAACTGGCCGAGCTGACGGACCTCCTGGCCGCCCGTGGCCTCTCCCCGGACGTCGCCCGCGAGGCCGCGGAACAGCTCACCGAACGCGACGCGCTGCGCGCCCACGCGCGCGTGGAGCTCGGCATCGACCCCGACCAGCTCACCAACCCCTGGCACGCGGCGGCCGCCAGCTTCCTCGCCTTCACGATCGGTGCCCTGCTCCCCCTTCTCGCGATCGTGCTCCCACCGGCCTCGCTCCGCCTCTGGGTCACGGTCCTGTCCGTCCTCGCCGCCCTCGCCCTCACCGGCTGGTGGAGCGCCCGCCTCGGCGCGGCCCCACCGGCCCGAGCGGTCCTGCGCAACATGGCCGGCGGCGCGCTGGCGATGGCGGTGACCTACGGGGCGGGGTCGCTGCTGGGAGCGGCGGGGGTCTAGTCCCGCTTGATGCGGCCGGGCTCGAACAGCTCCTCGCCGAGGAGTTGCGTGTCTGGGGACACGGTGATCGTGAGGTCGTCGCGGTCCGCGAGGGGAGAGAGGTCGATCGGCGCCCCGTCCGGCGTCGTGCACTGCCAGAGCCGGATCAGGCCGAGCGCGGGTTGGTCGCGCAAGGGCGCGAGGGAGGAGATCTCGCAGCGGAACAGGTACAGCCCGCGCAAGGTCGGCAGGTCGCGGAGCGAGGCGAGGTCGGGGTCGATCAGGTCGGACAGCTGCAACGATTCCAGTCGCGGCGGTGCCGCCATGGCGAGGAGCTGCTTCAGCTGCGTCGGTCCGAAGAGGGAGAGGCTGACCAGATGGGGCCATCGCTCGATGCCGACGAGCTCGACATAGCGCGCTTGCGGGCCCAGAGAGAGGTGCGTGAGCGCGGGCCCGAGGGGCAGCTCGGCCAGGCTCTCGATGAGCAGGGGGTGCCCAAGACTGAAGCTGGACAGGTCCGGCATGTCACGCAAGGGCTCGACGGAGAGTGCGGGGTGCAGCTCGTACAGCGAAAGGTGCTCGAGTCCCGGCCGGGCCAGCGGCGAAAGGTCCGACAGTTGCGGGCTGCGGCTCAGGCCGACGTACCGAAGACCGGTGAACCGCCGGAGAGGGATGAGGTCGGTGAGGGCGGTGTTCTCAAAGATGAACACGCGCTGAAGGTCCTCGACGACGTGCAGCGGCGACAGGTCCGCGTACGGTCCCGCGAGATGGATGCTGTGGGTACTCGGCAACAGCTTCAGCGCCGCGAGCTGCTCCCGCGACTGCACGTGCAGGAAGTCCTCCTCCCAGCGGTTCGAGGAAAGGACCTCGCGGGCGTACCGCTCGGTGCCGAACGACGACCACGCCTGTGACACCTGGAACGGCACCAGGAGGCGGCTGTCCTCCCGGAACCGCGCCACCACCTCGAACGCCGCGTCGCCCTTGATCAGCGCGGCAGTCCGCACCACGGCCGCCGCGCTCTCCTTGTCCAGCTCGTCCGGCCCCGGCAACAGCGGCAGGACCAACTCCCCGACCTTGGCCAGCTCCTCGGCGGCGTTGAGGTCGCGCGGCGGGAGCAGCTCCCGGGTCCGGACCTCCACAAGCTCCCGTACCGCCGGGTCCAGCTCCGGCGCGTGCTCCAGACAGGCCGCGGCCAGCAGCACGAGCCGGTGGCGCAGTTTCGGCGCGCGGTCGGCCCGCTTCAGCAGCTGCTTCAGCAGCCGGGCCCGCTCCTCCGGCCGTGCGTGGCCGACGGCCATCTGGACGACGTCGTCCCACTGGTCGTCGTGCGCGTTCTTCACCAGCACGCCGAGGTCGCGGGCCTCCACCGCCGACTTCGCCCCCAGGTAGTCCTGGAACGTGCGGTGCGCGAAGCCCACCGCGCCGGGTGCCGGCTCGCGCAGCAGGCCGCTGCGGATCAGCAGATGCGCGAAGACCCGCGCGGCGTCGCCCCGGACCTGAGGCATCGCCGTGAGCCACTCCGCGACCATCTCCTGCGCGTCGGCGCGCTCCGCCTCCGCCTGGCCGTTGCGGATCAGCCAGTACGCCAGCCGCTGCAGCAACGACGTCTGTTCCTCCCGCGTCAGATCCACACCCTCGACGCCGCAGATCTCGCGCTCGGTGTCACGGCGCACCAGCAGCATGTCGAGTCCCGCGTCGTACAGCTCCTTCCGGGCCCGGGGCAGCTGCATCCGGCGGTCCCGGTTGAGGGCGCAGAGCAGGGCGCACATCAGTGGGTTGGTGGCGAGCCGTGCCAGGTCGCGGCGGCTGCCGATGGCCTGCCGCAGCGTGCTCTCGTACGTGTCGAGCTGCGTCCGCTCCTCGTCCGAGGCGCACTCCAGGCGGGCCGCGTCGTGCCAGTGCGCGACGAACGCCCGGATGTCGTCGCCGTCCATCGGCAGCAGCGTGTGCGCCGCGAAGCCCTGGCGGGACAGCCACTCCTCGGGCACCGCCGATGGCCGGGTCGTCACCACGTACCGGGACTCCGGGTACGCGGTGACGAGGTTGCGCAGCCAGGTCTCGGTGCGGTTGCGCAGCCGTACCGGGACCTCGTCCACACCGTCCACGAGGATCAGCGCCCGCCCGCCGGTGAGGAGGTCCTCCGTCCAGCCGGACGGCGCGGTCAGCGGCACGCCGCTCGCGCGCAGGAACTCCTCGGGCGCCGGCAGCGCGTCGGCGGTGGTGAAGGCGCGCAGTCGCAGGACGAACGGCACGCACCGGTTCCAGTCCGCGAGGTCGCCGGCGAAGGACCGGCGGGCCGCGTTGAGGGCTAGCCACTGCACGAGGGTGCTCTTGCCGGAGCCGGCGGGCCCGCGCAGCAGGAGCCGGTCGGTCGTCGCGAACGCCGCCTCGGTGGTCACGGTCGCGGGCCCCGCGTGCGCCAGACCATGGACGGCGTCGGCCCGTTCGCCGCTCACCGCCAGACTGATGTACGCCGTGTCCAGCGCCCACTCCCGCGCCGACCGCCCCAGCGTCAGCCCGAACAGCTCCAGGCGCCCGTGCGTCGCCGCCACGAATTCCGCGTACCGCTGCTCGAAGGCCAGGGCCTCCGCCTCCGGCCGGGGCCGGGCCGCGGACAGGTATTCCACCGCGTCCCGCGTCCGCCCCGCCACGCGCGCGTGCTCCACCGCGGCCCGGGCGGGGAAGGCCGGCTCGGCCGTCAACTGCTCCACGAGGTGGGCGCAGCACACGCCGAGCAGGTCGTCGTACAGCTCCACCGTCCGGGCGCCGAGGCCCCTGTCCGGGGCGCGCAGCTCGACGCGCAGCCGCTCCGGGTCGAGGTCCACCGCGAAGAGCCGGTCCGCGTCCAGCGGGCCCGCCGCGGCGAACGTGTCCCGTACGCCGTCGATCGCCGCGAGCCGTTCGTGCTCCGGAAGCGTCCCGTACCGCTCAGTGAGGCGGCCGCCGAGGACCTTCGCCAGCCTGTCCGGACCGGCGGGCCGGGGCAGTGGGCGGAGGGGGGACGGGACGAGCCCCGCGCCCTTCCGCGGCGCGATCACCGACCGCGCGACCGCGCCCAGTACCGTCCCCGCCAGCCGTGCCAGCGCAACTTCCAGACCCTGCAACGGAGTTCCTCCCCCTGCGGCCGCCCTTTCCGCGATCGTACGCAAAGGCGCTTGTCGGAAGGTGCCAAAGCTTGCTGACAAGTCGTCTCGCATACTTGTTGGTAACAGCGTCTAGCCGCGCCCGACCCGCGCCTCTACCGTCATCGGCATGCCGAACCTGCCCGATGTCGTGCTCTGGTCCATACCGGCGTTCGTCCTGCTCACCGTCCTGGAGATGGTCAGCTACCGGCTCCATCCCGACGAGGACGCCGCCGGGTACGAGACCAAGGACGCCGCCACCAGCATCGGCATGGGGCTCGGGAGCCTCTTCTTCGACCTCCTGTGGAAGATCCCGATCGTCGCGATCTACACGGCGGTCTACGAACTCACCCCGCTCCGCGTCCCCGTCCTGTGGTGGACGATCCCGCTGATGCTGCTCGCCCAGGACTTCTTCTACTACTGGTCGCACCGCGGCCACCACGTCATCCGGATCCTGTGGGCCTCCCACGTCGTGCACCACAGCAGCCGCAGGTTCAACCTCTCCACCGCGCTGCGCCAGCCCTGGACCGGCGCCACCTCGTGGCCGTTCTACCTGCCGATGATCGCGCTCGGCGTCCATCCGGCCGCCCTCGCCTTCTGCTCCTCGGCCAACCTCGTCTACCAGTTCTGGATCCACACCGAGCGCATCGACAAGCTGCCCAGGCCCTTCGAGTACGTCCTCAACACTCCCTCGCACCACCGCGTCCACCACGCCTCGCAGGGCGGCTATCTGGACCGGAACTTCGGCGGCATCCTCATCCTCTGGGACCGGCTGTTCGGCTCCTGGGTCGGCGAGACCGAGCGGCCCGTCTTCGGGCTCACCAAGAACATCGAGACCTACAACCCGCTGCGCGTCGCCACCCACGAGTACGCCGCCATCGCCCGTGACCTACGGGCCGCGACCAGCTGGCGCGAACGCGCGGGACGGGTCTTCCGAGGGCCGGGATGGCAGCCGGACGCCACGCCCGGACCCGTCGCCGGCAAGCCGGCGGGCCCCGCCGCTCCGGAGCCGGCCGCGTGAGCGCCCGTACCGCCGGCGCCACGGCCGCGCCGCCCCGGCCCACCCTCGCGAGCGCGCTCCTCCTCGCCCTCGCGCTCGCCGTCGCCGTCGACCTCGTCTCCCTCCTCGCCGGCGCCGAGCTCGGGCACCGGATCACCAAGCCGCTGCTGATGCCGCTGCTCGCCGCGTACGCAGCCACCCGGGGCGCCCCCAAGCTCCTGCTCACCGCGCTGCTGCTCGGCTGGTGCGGAGACCTCTTCCTCCTCTCCGACGCCGACTGGGCCTTCCTCGTCGGTATGGGCTCCTTCGCCGCCGGGCACGTCTGCTATCTCGTGCTCTTCGGACGTCGGCGTACGTCCGTCCCCCTGGGAATCGCGTACACCGTCGCCCTCGTCGGCACCGTCGTGCTCCTGTGGCCCGACCTCCCCGCCGAGCTGCGGATCCCCGTCGCCGGCTACTCGCTCCTGCTCACCGCCATGGCCTACAGGTCGAGCGCCCTGGGGCTCACCGCGGGCGCCGGCGGCGCGCTGTTCCTGCTGTCCGACACGCTCATCGCGACCGGCGTCGCCGCATGGCCCCAGCTGCCCGCCCCCGACTTCTGGGTCATGGCCACCTACATCGCCGCCCAGTGCCTGCTGACCGCGGGAGCGCTGAAGGCGGAGTACGGTGAACGTCGTACTACCGACTGACAGCAAGGACCGTCCGCCATGCGCGCCACCACCATCCATGCCCCGTTCGAGATGCGCGTGGAGGACGTGCCCGACCCGGTGATCCAGGACACGACGGACGTCGTCGTCCGGGTCCTGCGCGCCTGCATCTGCGGCAGCGACCTCTGGGCCTACCGCGGCGAGTCCGCCCGGCAGCCCGGCCAGCGCATCGGCCACGAGTTCCTGGGCATCGTCGAGGCGGCGGGCTCGGACGTCTCCGGCTTCTCGGCCGGGGACCTCGTCGTCGCCCCCTTCGTCTGGTCCGACGGCACCTGCGAGTACTGCGCCGAGGGCCTGCAGACCTCCTGCCCGCGCGGTGGCTTCTGGGGCTCCGTCGGCTCCGACGGCGGCCAGGGCGAGGCCGTCCGCGTCCCCTTCGCCGACGGCACCCTCGTCAAGCTGCCCGCCGAGGCCGCCTCCGACGACCACCTGCTCACCGCGCTCCTCGCACTCTCCGACGTCATGGGCACCGGCCACCACGCCGCCCTCGGCGCCGGTGTCCGCAAGGGATCGACCGTCGCCGTCGTCGGCGACGGCGCCGTCGGCCTGTGCGGAGTCCTCGCCGCCAAGCGCCTCGGCGCCGAGCGGATCATCGCCCTCGGCCGCCACACCGTCCGTACCGACATCGCCCGGACCTTCGGCGCCACCGATGTCGTCGCCGAGCGCGGCGAGGCCGCCGAGGCCGCCGTCCGCGAACTCACCGGCGGCCAGGGCGCCCATGCCGTCATCGAGGCGGTCGGCACCGAGCAGTCGATGCGCACCGCCGTCGCGATCGCCCGCGACGGCGGCTCCATCGGCTACGTCGGCGTCCCGCACGGCAGCGGCACGGGGCTCGACCTCTCCGTCATGTTCGACCGGAACATCGCACTGCGCGGCGGTGTGGCGCCGGTCCGCGCGTACATCCCCGAGCTGCTCCCGGACATCCTCGACGGCACCATCGACCCGGCCCCGGTCTTCGACCTGACGGTCGGCCTCGACGGCGTCCCGGGCGGCTACAGGGCGATGGACGAGCGCACCGCGCTGAAGGTCCTCGTCAAGCCGTAGCCGTCACCGGGGATGCTCAGGCGCCGAGCCACGCGGGTTCGTCCTCACCCTGAAGGCCCGGCGGACGCGTCCAGCCCGCCGGGCCGCCCTCGTACGAGACGGGCGACAGCGCATGCCGCAGCCGGCCCAGCGGGCCGTCCGTCTCCGTGAGGTACCGCTCCGGCTCGTACCGGGGGAGGGTGTGCGTCAGCCAGTGTCCCGTCTGCGCCAGCGCCAGGCGTACGAGACGGGTCCCGCCGTCCCTGTCCTGCTCGGTCAGGGACCGCAGCACGGCCGCCGCGAGCAGATACCCGGAGCCGTGGTCCAGAGCCTGCGCCGGCAGCACGCCCGGCTCCTCCTCCGAACCCTCGGTCACCGCGATCCCGGTCGCCGCCTGCACGAGGCTGTCGAAGCCACGTCGCTCGCCCCAGGGGCCGTAGTCGCCCCACGCGGAGAGCCGCGCGACCACCAGACCGGGCCGGCGGAGCTCGAAGCGGTCCAGGGCCCCGGGGCGGTAGCCGGTGACCAGGACGTCGGCCGAGTCCAGGAGCTCGTCGAAGGTACGCCGGTCCGCGGGCCGGTCCAGGTCGAGCGCGGCCGTCCGCTTGCCGATGTCCGTCTCCGCGTGCTGGTCGGGCAGCTCGGGGTTGCGCGGCGGGTCGATCCGCAGCACGTCCGCGCCGAGCAGCGCGAGCGTCCGGGTCGCGACCGGGCCCGCGATGACCCGGGTGAGGTCGAGCACCCGGAGGGGACCCGAACGCCGCCGCGGGGGCGCCTCGTCCAGCCGCTCCCGCGTCAACAGGGGGCGCGCCGCGACCTCCCGGCCCTGCTCGGACTCCGCCCACCGCGCCGGTGTGCGTACGGCGACGGCCAGGCCCCCGGCCGCGTACACGGCCGCCTCCACCTCCTCGGCGCCGCGCTCCCCGATCGCCGACCCGACGGCCTCCGGCGACTCCTCACGTACCGCCAGGGCGCGTACCAGCGCCGCCCGGTGGTGCGGATAGTTGGCGTGCGTACGGACCCACCCGTCGGCGGCACGGAAGAAACCGGACAGCGGCGCGAAGTTCACCGGAGCCCGTCCGTCCACGCGGAGATGACGCTCGCTCACGAAGGCCGTGGCGACGGCACCGTCGTCGACCCGGACCGCGCCGGGCGCCCCGCACCGTTCCACCGCGGCCAGACCCGCGACTCCGACCGTCGCCCGGGCCAGGTCCATCACCGGCAGCCGCGCCGGCAACCCTCCTGACGGGCCGACGAACGACACCCGGTCGACCAGGGCGGGATCGCCACCCAGGGCCGACCACAACAACTCCGTACCCGTACGCACTGTGTTGTCCATGCACGCATGATGGCACTCAGTGCCACGCAAAGGGGCCCCGGTGTGGCGCACCACACCAGGGCCCCTCCTCACGCATGCCTACCGGCGGCGATGTGCCTACCGGCGGACCGCGTCGAGCGCGTCGACCAGACCGGCTCCGTAGAAGCCGTTCTTGTTCTTGCCACCCTCGCACACGGCGTCGACGACGCCGTCACCCTCGATGTCGTACGGGTTCGTGCAGGCGCGGTCGTCGGCCTGGGCGTACAGCATGGCCTTCAGCGCGGCCGGGCTCGCCTTCGGGTGCGTCGACTTCAGCAGCGCGAGCACACCGGCGGCGTGCGGCGAGGCCATCGACGTACCGGCCTTGTAGTTGAAGCCGCCGTTGACCGTGGTCGACAGGATCCGGCCGTTGACCGCCGGGGCGTCCGGGGTCTGGTACTCGGTGCGGTCGCCGCCGGGCGCCGCGATGTCCACGATGCCGAGACCGTAGTTGGAGTACGAGGCCTTCAGGTCCTTGGCACCGGTGGCGGAGACCGTGACCACACCCGGGAGCATCGACGGGTAGTCGAGGCACTCCCGCGGGTCGATGACCCGGGTCACCGGCGTGGTGTCGTTGGGGCTGGAGGTGTCCGTGATCTCGTCCGAGGCCAGGTCCATCTTGGAGTTGCCGGCCGCGGCCACATTGACCGTGCCCTTGCGCTCCGCGTAACGGGTGGCGCGCGTGACGGCCTCGATCAGCGCCTTCTGGTCCGCGTCGTTCTTGCACGCGAACAGCCACGGGTCGGTGTAGTAGCTGTTGTTGGTGACGTCCACACCGTGCTCGGCCGCCCACACGAAGCCGCAGACGACGGCCTCGGTGTAGAAGAAGCCCTCGGAGGTGGACACCTTGATGCCCGAGACCTTCACGCCCGGCGCGACACCGGTGATGCCGGTGCCGTTCTTGGCGGCGGCGATGGTGCCGGCGACGTGCGTGCCGTGGTCGCTCTCGCCCGGGTTCGGACGCCACGAGCCGGGGGTGATGTCCGGCTTGCCGGTCACACAGTTGGCGGACGCCTTGGCGTCGAAGTTCGGCGCCAGGTCCGGGTGGGTGTCGTCGACACCCGTGTCGATGACGCCGACCGTCACGTTCCTGCTGCCCAGCGTCCTCTGGTGGGCCTTGTCCGCCTTGATGGCGGGCAGGTCCCACTGCAGCGGCTCGAGCGCGTCCTGATCGTCCGTGGCCTGGGCGGCGGCGGACGTGGCCTCGGACGCGGTGAGCGCCTGGCCGCCCTCGCCGACGGAGGTGTCGGTCTGGACGGAGAGCGGGGCGGTGCGCGTCGAACCGGCCGACACCACACCGCGGGCCTTGCGGATCGTCTTCGCGAACTCGGGGTTCTGCGAGTGGACGACGATGACACCGATCTGGTCATAGGAGATGACCACCGTGCCACCGGCCGCGGCTATCGCCTTCTTCACCGACGCGGCCGTCCCGCGGCCACCGTCGACGTTCACGACGTACGACAGCTTGGGGCCGTCCGTCGAGACGGCGGTCGTCGCAGGGGCGTCACTCACCACCGCGGCGGATGCGCCGGTCGGAAGGAAGCCGAGCGAGGCCGTGAGCGCGAGACCGGCAGGCAGAGCGAGTACTCGGCCGCGTCTCGATCCCAGATGAGCCATGGGTTCTCCACATCATCCGTATGTACTGCCCGCGCGCGGATTGCGGACGGGCAGGTGCATGACGAGTGAAGTTATCGCTGATCTTCCCGGCCCATCAATGAGTTGAGACGACTTGATGCAGATCCGGAGGAAGATCCAGGAAGAAAGAAGTTTCGCGGTGAACCGCGTCGCCCCGCTCTCCGTGCCGTTGTGCAGGGGAGGTGCTCCGCCAGGAGCGCCGTTCCCCCACCCCCCAGTGAGGCCCCTTTGTCCATGCCCACCGCACCCATGTCGCGAGGAGAATCCGTGGCTACCGAAGCACCGCCGCCGCCGCCCCAAGGCGGCGCGGACGCCCACACAGGCCCCGCCCAGCCCACGACAGAGGCCTTCGTCGAGGTGCAGGAGAGTGCGGAATTCGGCGAACTGCGCCGCACCTACCGCTCCTTCGCGTTCCCCCTGACGGTCGCCTTCATCGCCTGGTACCTGCTGTACGTGCTGCTCTCCAACTACGCCGGCGGGTTCATGGGGACCAAGCTCTTCGGCAACATCAACGTGGCACTCGTCCTCGGCCTCGGCCAGTTCGCCACCACGTTCCTCATCGCCTGGCTGTACTCGCGGCACGCGGCGAACCGCCTCGACCCCAAGGCCGAGGCCATCAAGTCCCGTATGGAGCAGATGGAGCAGTCGGAGGCCGACGCGTGAGCAGCACACTTCTCCTCGCGGCGGGCAACGCCACCAGCGAGCACCGGACGCTGATCATCACCCTCTTCGGTGCCTTCGTCGTCGCCACGCTCTTCATCACCGTCTGGGCCGGGCGCCAGACCAAGAGCGCCGCCGACTTCTACGCCGGCGGCCGCCAGTTCACCGGCTTCCAGAACGGCCTCGCGATCTCCGGCGACTACATGTCCGCCGCGTCCTTCCTCGGCATCGCCGGCGCCATCGCGCTCTTCGGCTACGACGGCTTCCTGTACTCGATCGGCTTCCTCGTCGCCTGGCTCGTCGCCCTGCTCCTGGTCGCCGAACCGCTGCGCAACTCCGGCCGGTTCACCATGGGCGACGTCCTCGCCTACCGGATGCGCCAGCGCCCCGTCCGTACCGCCGCGGGCACCTCCACCATCGTCGTCTCGATCTTCTATCTGCTCGCCCAGATGGCCGGCGCGGGCGTGCTCGTCTCGCTGCTCCTCGGCATCACGAGCGACGGCGGCAAGGTCGCCATCGTCGCCCTGGTCGGCGTGCTGATGATCGTGTACGTGACCATCGGCGGCATGAAGGGCACCACCTGGGTGCAGATGGTCAAGGCCGTCCTGCTCATCGCGGGCACGCTCCTGATCACCTTCCTCATCCTGTGGAAGTTCAACTTCAACCTCTCGGACCTGCTCGGCGCGGCCGCCACCAACAGCGGCAAGGGCTCGGCCTTCCTGGAGCCCGGCCTCAAGTACGGGGTCTCCGGCATCTCGAAGCTGGACTTCATCTCGCTCGGCATCGCGCTCGTCCTCGGCACCGCCGGCCTGCCGCACATCCTGATCCGCTTCTACACGGTGCCGACCGCCAAGGCCGCCCGTAAGTCCGTCAACTGGGCCATCGGCATCATCGGCGCCTTCTACCTGATGACGATCGTCCTCGGCTTCGGTGCCGCGGCCCTGCTGAAGAACAGCGACATCATCGCCTCCAACAAGGCGGGCAACACGGCCGCGCCGCTGGCGGCCCTGGAGATCGGCGGCGGCGCCGGCTCCACCGGTGGAGCGATCCTGCTCGCGGTCATCTCCGCCGTCGCCTTCGCCACCATCCTCGCGGTCGTCGCCGGACTGACCCTGGCCTCGTCGTCCTCCTTCGCGCACGACATCTACGCCAACGTCATCCGGCGCGGAAAGGCCACGGAGCAGGAGGAGGTCCGCGCGGCCCGCTGGGCGACCGTCCTCATCGGCATCGTCTCGATCGCGCTCGGCGCGCTCGCCCGAGATCTGAACGTCGCCGGTCTGGTGGCCCTCGCCTTCGCGGTCGCCGCCTCCGCCAACCTGCCGACGATCCTCTACAGCCTCTTCTGGAAGCGGTTCACGACCCAGGGCGCGCTCTGGTCGATCTACGGCGGTCTGATCTCCTCGGTCGTGCTGGTGCTGTTCTCGCCGGTCGTCTCCGGAAAGCCGACCTCGATGTTCAAGAGCGTGGACTTCTACTGGTTCCCGCTGGAGAACCCGGGCCTCGTCTCCATCCCGCTGGGCTTCCTGCTCGGCTGGCTCGGCTCCCTCCTCTCCAAGGAGGAGCCGGACAAGGGCAAGTACGCGGAGCTGGAGGTCAAGTCCCTCACCGGTGTCGGAGCGCACTGAACCGCGCACGGTGAGCGACCACGGAGCGGCCTCGTCGTAGGGTCCTACGACGAGGCCTGTGTCTTATAACAGTGTGTTATACACATATTACGCTGCCGACGATATTTTTGGTGTTGATAACGGTGGGTGTCTG
>NZ_JBHJTL010000082.1:0-34634 GCF_042264065.1 Streptomyces sp. NPDC056222
CGGACCACGCGCGGTCTGGTGGGCTCGTTTTTGTTTATATGAGACCGGCCTCGTTATTCGCGGTGGGGCGCGGGCGCGGGGGTTGGCGGGGGCGCACCGGCCGCGGCGCCGCCGGTGCCCCCGGCGGCGCCGCTTCGTGCTGTTCCAAGGGCCGTTCGGGAATCCACCGGCCCGGGGAGTTCAGGGGCGTGCCGCGCCGACCTCGACCCGGCCGAGCAGGGTCCGTCCGTCCGGCGCCAGGACCAGCTTCCGGTAGCGGCCGCCGGCCCGGTCGGCCTCGCTGAACTCGATCGCGCCCTCGGTACGGGCGTGGATGTCGCCGAAGCCCGAGACGCCGATGCCCAGCAGCTTGAGCCGCGTCGGCCGGCCGGTGTCCGTGAACGGCGTGTGGTCGAGGCCGAGGAGCTGTCGGGCCACGGAAGCGGCCATCCGCAGACCGGGGGCGACGAGCCCGTGGCAGCGGCCCTCGACGGCGGCGCACTCACCGACCGCCCAGATCCGCCCGTCCGCGGTCCGCAGCCGGTCGTCGACGAGAAACCCGCCGCGTTCGCCGACCGCCAGATCCGCCCCCGCGGCGAGCTCGTCACGGGGCCGTATCCCTGCCGAGAAGACGACGAGGTCGGCCTCGATCTCCGTACCGTCCGCGAGCCGCACCCGGTCCGGCTCCACGGACACGGTCGTCACCCCGCAGTGCACCTCGACACCGAGGTCCCGCACCAGCGTGCCGAGGAGCCGGCCGCCGCCCGCGTCCACCTGGAGCGGCATCAGGCGTGGGGCGGCCTCCACCACATGCGGGCGCATCCCGAGGTGCCGCAGCGCGTCGGCGGCCTCCAGGCCGAGCAGCCCGCCGCCGACGACGACACCGGGGCGGCCGGGGCGCGCGGCACCGCGGATCGCGTCGATGTCCTCGACCGTCCGGTACGTGAAGCAGTGCGGCCGGTCGTGACCGGGGACGGGCGGCACGAAGGGCCGGGATCCGGTGGCCAGGACCAGCGCGTCGTAGCCGAGGCGCGTCCCGTCGGCGCACCGCACGGTCCGCCGCTCCCGGTCGATGCCGGTCACGGTCGTCGAAAGACGCACGTCCACCAGGGAGTCGGGGGAGGGCAGCGCGAGATCGGCGGGCGTCGGACCGGAGACGAGGGAGGAGAGCGCGACCCGGTCGTACGCCCCGCGCGGCTCCTCCCCGAGGACGACCACCCGCCATCCGTCGGTCCGGTCCAGGGTGCGCAGCTCCGTGACGAGCCGGTGCCCGACGGGCCCGTACCCGGCGACGACCAGCGTCCGGCGGCTCATACGACGCCCTCCGGGACGCGGAGCGCGGCGCAGACCGCGCGGACCGCGTCGGCACAGCCGCCGCAGCCGGTGGTGGCCCGGGTCGCCGCGGCGACCGCACCGACGTCCCGTGCGCCGTCCTGCCAGGCCCGTACGACGGCCCCCTTGCTGACGTTGTTGCAGTGGCAGAGCACGGCGTCGTCGGCCAGGGTGGTGGGATCGGCTCCCGCGTCCCCGGCATCCGCCCCGGCCCCGAGGCCGAGCAGGAGAGCGAGCCGGTCGCCGGGCACGGGACGTCCCCGGTCGTACAACTGGATGACGGCCGCGATCCCTTCGGGCATTCCGACCAGCACGGCCCGCACCACCTTCTGCTCCGTGATCTCGATCCGTGCGTACCGCCCCCGAGCGGGGTCGGAGAACGTCACGACCTCGTCGCTCTCCGCCCGGCCGCGCGGGCCCAGGCATACGACGTCCAGGCCCGGGACCCGTGGCCGGACGACCGGGGGAGCGGGGGTGTACGAGGCGTCGCCGCCCGTCAGGAGCGTGGCCAGGGTCTCCGCCTGGGCCAGGGCGCCCGAGAGGTCCACGGCGCCCACGAGGTCCGGGGTGTCCGTGCACGCGCCGATCGCCCGGATCGAGGGGTCGCTCGTACGCAGCCGGTCGTCGACGACGACGCCGCGCCGGACCGTCAGACCGGCCCGCTCGGCCAGCGTGGTCTCCGGAGCGGTGCCGGTGCACCGCAGGACGGTGTCGGCGCCGAGCGTGTCGTCCGACGGCACGTACGCGCCCAGCCGCAGCTCGATCCCCCACGACTCGAGGCGCGCCGCGACCAACTGGCCGGACACCTCGTCGAGTCGGTGGTGCATCGGGTACGGGCCGGGGTGGGCCAGGACCACGCGGTGGCCGCGCCTGCGCAGTGCCGTCGCCGTCTCCACGCCGAGGACGCCGCCGCCCACCACGGCCACCTTGCCGCGCACCGGGCGGGTGCAGTCGGCGAGGGTGTGCACATCGCCGGCCGGCCGGGACCCGGTGGCCAGGACCAGCGTGTCGTAGCCGAGGCGCGTCCCGTCGGCGCACCGTACGGTCCGCCGTTCCCGGTCGATCGCGAGGGCCCGCAGGCCCGTCCGCACCCGTACCCCCGCCGGTGGCGGCGGCAGCGTCAGAGCGCCCGGCGGCAGGCTCCCGGACAGGACCGAACCGAGCAGGGTGCGCTGGTACGCGGGGTGCGGCTCGTCGCCCAGTACGGTGACCGGGCCGTCGTGACCGAGCGCCGCGAGGCGGGCGGTCAGCCGGTGCGCGGCGAGGCCGTTGCCGACGACCAGGATCCGCCCGTTCACGCGGTCACCGGAGCGTGCACGACGTCCGCCGCGGCCGGCGGAGTGCGTACCGGCTCGACCCGTACCGCGCTCACCTTGAACTCCGGCATCCCGCTGCGCGGGTCGAGCGCCCCGCCGGTGAGCAGGTTCGCCCGCCCGTCGCCCGGGAAGTGGAACGGCAGGAACACCGTGTCCGTCCGCAGGCTCTCCACCAGACGCACCCGCGCCACCACCGAGCCCCGGGCCGACACCACCCGGGCGAGCGCGCCCGCCTCGACGCCCGCCCGCCGGGCCGTGTCGGGGTGGATCTCCACGTACGGTTCCGGCTCCGCCTCGTTGAGGCGCCGTACCCGCCGGGTCTGCGCCCCGGACTGGTAGTGGGCCAGAACCCGGCCCGTCGTCGCGTACAACGGCCGTTCGGTGTCGGGCAGTTCGGCGGAGTCGCGGTGCTCGACCGGCAGGAAGCGGGCCCGCCCGTCCGGATGCGCGAAACCGTCCAGGAAGAGCCGGGGCGTGCCCGGATGCGCGGGCCCCGACGGCACCGCAGGGCACGGCCAGTGCAGCGCCTCGCCCGCGTCGAGCCGTTCGTAGCTCACCCCGGAGTAGTCCGCCCGGCCGCCCTCCGTCGCGCGCCGCAGCTCCTCGAAGACCTCTCGCGGCCGGACCGGATAGCGCTCGGCCGGCTCCCCGAGCCGTACGGCGAGTCCGCGCAGCACCTCCAGATCGCTCCGGACCCCCGGCGGCGGATCGAGCAGCGCCCGCCGGCGCAGCACCCGCCCCTCCAGATTCGTCAATGTGCCCTCCTCCTCAGCCCATTGGGTCACCGGCAGGACGACGTCCGCCATCCGCGCGGTCTCGGAGGGGACGAAGTCCGCCACCACCAGCAGGTCGAGCGCGGCGAGCCGTTCGGCGACATGCCCGGCGTGCGGGGCGGAGACCACGGGGTTCGAGCCGAACACGAGCAGGGCGCGCGGACCGCGGGGGGTCCCCAGCGAGTCGAGGAGTTCGTACGCACTGGGCCCCGGTCCGGGAAGGGAGGGCGCGTCCACGCCCCACACCCCGGCCACATGCTCACGCGCCGCCGGGTCGGTGATCATCCGGTAGCCGGGCAGCTGGTCCGCCTTCTGACCCAGCTCACGCCCGCCCTGTCCGTTGCCCTGGCCGGTCAGACAGCCGTAGCCGCTGCCCTCCCGTCCCGGGAGGCCCAGCGCCAGCGCCAGATTGACGAACGCGGAGACCGTGTCGGCGCCCTTGCTGTGCTGTTCGGCGCCCCGCCCCGTCAGGACGTAGGCCCGCCGGGCGTCGGCGAGCAGCCGCACCGCCTCCCGCTGGTCCGCGACCGGCACGCCGGTCACCCGCTCGGTCCGCTCCGGCGTCCAGGGCAGCGCCCGCTGCCAGGCCGCCTCGAAACCGTTCGTCCGCTCCCGCACGAAGGCGTGGTCGAGCCGACCGTCGAGCACCGCCAGCTGCAACAGACCGAGCGCCAGGGCGAGATCGGTGCCGGGGGCCGGCCGCAGATGCAGCGCGGCCCGCTCGGCGGTCGGGGTGCGGCGCGGGTCGAGGACGATCAGCGCGGCCCGGTCCAGATGGCGCATCAGCGGCGGCATCGTCTCGGCCGGGTTCGCCCCGGCGAGCAGCACCACGTCGGCCCGCCCGAGATCGGTGACCGGGAAGGGCAGGCCCCGGTCGACGCCGAAGGCCGCGTTGGAGGCGGCGGCGGCCGAGGACATGCAGAAACGGCCGTTGTAGTCGATCCGGCTGGTGCGCAGCGCGAGCCGGGCGAACTTGCCCAGCAGATACGCCTTCTCGTTGGTGAGCCCGCCGCCGCCGAAGACGCCGACCGCGTCCGGGCCGTGCTCCCGCCGGACGGCCCTCAGCCGCCCCGCGACCAGATCGAGTGCGGCGTCCCAGCCGGCCGGGGCGAGCCGCCCGTCCCGGCCGCGCACCAGCGGCTCCCGAAGCCGGTCGGCCACGGTCAGCACGTCCGGCGCGGTCCACCCCTTCTGGCACAGACCGCCCTGGTTGACCGGGAAGGCCGACGGGGCGACGGACACCTCGCCGAAGGCGCGGCTGAGCTTCGTACCGCACTGCAACGCGCAGTACGGGCAGTGCGTATGGACGGTGCGGGAGCGGGAACCGGGGTCAGACACGGGTGACTCCACGGCGTACGGGCGAGGCCTCCAGCGGCCGGCGGGTGCGGGCGGCGGGGCGCAGATAGACCACCCAGGTGACCGCCACGCACAGCGCGTAGAAGCCGAGGAAGGCGAGGAACGCGGGGGCGCCGCTGCCGCCCTCGGAGCCGTACGCCCCCCGGAAGGCCAGATTCACCGCGACGCCGCCGAGCGCGCCGACGGCCCCCGCGATCCCGATCACGGCCCCCGAGAGGCGCCGGGCGCGGGCGAACGCCGCCGTGGCGTCCCCGCCGTCGGTGACCTCACGGCCGGCCTGCTCGGCGAAGACGGCCGGGATCATCTTGTACGTGGAGCCGTTGCCGATCCCGGTGAGCACGAACAGGACGGTGAAGCCGCCCACGAACAGTCCGAACGACCCCTGCGCGGAGGCGAGGAGCAGCCCGCCGGTCCCGGCCGCCATCGCCACGAACGTCCACGCGGTCACCAGCGCCCCGCCCCAGCGGTCCGCGAGCCGCCCGCCGAACGGGCGGGCGAACGAACCGAGCAGCGGGCCGAGGAACGTGTACGAGGCCGCTTCGAGCGGGCTGGAGCCGAACTGGGTCTGCAGGACCAGGCCGAAGGCGAAGCCGTACCCGATGAACGAGCCGAACGTGCCGATGTAGAGCAGCGAGATCCACCAGGTGTGCGGGGTGCGCAGGGCGTCGCGCTGGGAGCCCTGCTCGCTCCGCACCGGCGCCAGGTTGTCCATCCGCAGCGCGGCGAGGAGCGCGACGGCGACGATCAGGGGGAGGTAGAACGCGGCGACGTAGGCGGGGTGGGTGTCGCCTGCGGTGGCGATCACGAGCAGGCCGAGGAGCTGGACGACGGCGACCCCGAGGTTGCCGCCGCCCGCGTTGAGACCGAGGGCCCAGCCCTGGTGGCGCTGCGGGAAGAAGGCGGTGATGTTCGTCATCGAGGAGGCGAAGTTGCCTCCGCCGACGCCGCCGAGCGCGCCGATGACGAGGAACACCCACAGGGGCGTGCCCGGCCGCTGCACGAAGTACGCGGCGGCGGAGGCGGGGACGAGCAGCACGGCGGTCGCGAACACGGTCCAGTTGCGGCCGCCGAAGCGGGTGACGGCATGGCTGTACGGGAGCCTCAGCACCGCGCCGACGAGGGTGGGGGTGACGACGAGGAGGAACTTCTCGCCGGGCGTGAACGGCAGCCCGATGCGCGGCGACATGAAGAGGACGAGGACCGACCACATGCTCCAGACGGAGAACCCGATGTGCTCGGAGGCGACGGACAGCACGAGGTTCCGCCGCGCGATCCGCTTCCCCCGGGCCTCCCAGAACCGGACGTCCTCGGGGTCCCACTCCTCGATCCACCGGCCTCCGGCGGATCGGGACCGGGACGTCGCGAAGCCGCCGGTGCTCACGACGCGCCCTTCAGGGCCCGGTCCACCAGGGGGCCCGCCGCGCCCGTGTAGGCCGCCGGGTCGCACAGCGCGTCGACCTCGGCACGGTCCATGACACCGGCGAGCTCCGGGGCGTCCGCGAGGACCTCCGGCAGCGGGCGCCCGTTCCGGTCCGCCGTCACCGACGCCCAGGTGAGCAGCTCCTTCGCAGCGGCCTTCCCGAGGCGGGGCGCGAGCACGGCCGCGATCCGCTCCGAGACGATCCGGCTGCCGGTGAGCGCGACGTTCTCCCGCATCCGCTCCGCCCGCACCTCCAGGCCCTCGACCAGCTCGACGGCCGTGTGCGCGGCGCCCCCGGTCAGCCGCAGGCACTCCCGCAGCAGCTGCCACTCGGCGTGCCAGACCCCGGCCGACCGCTCGTCCTCGGCCACGAGGCACTGCGCCAACGCACCCGCGAGCGCGGGCACCTGCAGCGCGGCCGACCGGATGAGCGTGGCCAGTACCGGATTGCGCTTGTGCGGCATCGCCGACGACGCGCCGCGCCCCGCCCCGCCCGGCGGCTCGGCGACCTCGCCGACCTCGGTCCGCGCGAGCGACTGCACATCGATCGCGACCTTCCCGAGCGCGCCGGTCGCGAACGCGAGCGCGAACGCCAGATCCGCGACTGGGGCGCGCAGCGCGTGCCACGGCACCGACGCGGGCTCCAGCCCTGTCTCCTCGGCGAACGCCTCGACGAGCCGGTCGTGGTACGCCCCGACGTCGAACCCGCCGAGCGGGCGGCCGTCCGGCACGGGGCCGGTCACCCCGGCATCGTCGGCCGGTGCCCGGCCCGCCGCGTCGGCGCCGCTCGCAGCCCCGGCCGCGTCCGTCGGGCCCTCGCCCGCCGCCGCGGCCGAATCCCGCGGGTCGTCGTCCGCCGCCAGCCGCGCGTACTCCACGTACCCCGCCAGCGTTCCCGCCGCTCCGCCGAGGGAGACCGGGAGGGTCTCCTGGACGCGGGCCAGGCGGTCGTCGGCCGCGAGGAGCAGGGTGCGCCAGCCCGCGGCCTTGAGACCGAAGGTGGTCGGGACCGCGTGCAGGGTCAGCGTGCGGCCGGCGATCAGCGTGTCGCGGTGGTGTTCCGCGAGGGCGGCCAGCGCCGCCGCCGTACGGGAGAGGTCCGCGCGGATCAGCCGCAGCGCCCGGTCCGCCACCAGCATCGCGCCGGTGTCGAAGATGTCCTGGCTCGTAGAGCCCCGGTGGACGTACTCCGCCGCGGCCGGGTCCTCCGCCGCGACCACCCGTGTCAGCGCCTGCACCAGGCCGACGACCGGGTTCGCAGTCTCACGGGCCGCGAGGGCCAGGGAGCGGACGTCCAGCCGCTCCGCGCGGGCCGCGTTGGAGACGGCCCGCGCCGCCCACTCCGGGACCGTGCCGAGCCGCGCCTGCGCCCGGACCAGCGCGGCCTCCGCGTCCAGCATGGCCTGCAGCCACGCCCGGTCTCCGACCGCCGCCTCCACGGGCGTTCCGGCCCGCACGGGCGAAAGGAGACCGGCGTCGTCGTAGGACCGGGTCACACGATCACCCCGGCGCGCCCGGTCGCCCCGTCCCGGCGCCCGCTCACACGATCACCCCGGCGAACTCCGTCGTGGCCTCCTGCGTCACCGGCCGCACCCCCGCCGGCACGAGCGCCGTCGGCGGCAGCCCGCACAGGGCCCGCGCGATCGCGTCCGAGTCGCCGAGCGTCACCGAGTCGACGCCCGGCCGGATCCCGGCCGCGGTCACCCAGTGCACGGACTCCGTCGGCACCCCGTACGCGAACCGGCGCGGATGCGGCCGGCCGCGGCCGTCCACCACCCGGTAGGGCCGCTCGGTGACGGCCAGGCCCCCGGTCTCGTAACTCGTGCCGCAGGAACCGGGGATCCGGTAGGGCGCAGCCTGGTCGGTGTCGAGCAGGTGCAGCAGCAGCGGGTCCTGCGTGCGCCGGACGTCCGGCTCCGGCAGCCGCGCCTCGATCAGCACCGTCGCCCGCACCGGCGGCCCCGGCACCGTGTCCGACGCGGCCACGAACGACGGCGCCGCCGCGTCGAGCCGGATCTGCGTGCCGGGACCGGTGACCTCCAGGACACCCGCCTCGATCAGCGCGATCATCTCCTCGATGCGGGAGACGGGCGGGCCGATCGACAGGAAGCCGTTGAGCGGCGTGTACCAGCCCTCCAGGTCGTCCCGGTGCGAGTTGCCCTCCAGACCGCCGTGGTCGACGGCGAGCCGGACCTCGTTGCGCAGGTCCCGCAGCACGTCGAGCGCCGCCTTCAGCGGACCGTCCACATTGCCCGCCCGCGCCTCCGCCACGTCCTGCTCCAGGTGGCCGAGCAGCCACGCCCGGAAGTCGTCCCGGCCGGTGAACTCCCGTTCCCCGTAAGGTCGCGACAGCTTCTCCCAGTCCCAGCGGCGGAGCTCCTCGAAGCCGTACGAGGCCACCAGCGCCGCCCGCTCGGACTCCTCGGCCGTGGCCAGGTAGCGGGTGGTGAACCGCTCCCGCTCGGCGCCGCGCCCCAGGGAGTCCAGGAGCGTGCCGTAGTAGACGCTCTCCACCTCCCGCGAGATCACCGGCCACAGGTCCTGCGCGAAGTTCACCCGCTCGCCGTCGACGTTCCGGGCCCGCAGCCGGGCGATGAACTCCGGGGTCAGCAGCTGCGGCAGATACCGCCCGTACGCGCCCTTCTGGTTCTCACCGCGCGCGTGGTACGGCACCCCGCGCCGCGAGGACGCGAACAGCTTCGGCTCCCGCCCGGACGCGCGGTACACCAGCCGGCCGTCGCGCCGCTCGAAGACCCCGCCCCGCCCGGCCGTGAACAGCGCCATGTGGTCGAAGAAGTTGAGCCCGAGACCGCGCAGCAGCACGTGCCGGCCCGGCTCGATCCCGCTCAGGTCCAGGTCCGCCGGGTTGGCGGGCGTGATGTAGCGCAGGTTGTGGATCCGGGCCAGGCTCGCCGTACGGGCCTCGCGGGCCGTCAGCCGGGCCGGCACATGGCCCTGCGCGAGGACGACCCCGTCGAGGTGGTTGAGCCGGGTGCCGTCCTCGAGCCGCACGCCCTGCGGGCCGCCCGGCACTCCGTGGGTGTCGGCCATCGCGACCGCCCGCGAACGGTGCACGCGCACCGTGATGTGACCGGGCGCGCGGGCAACCACCCGCTGGAACGAGTCGTGCAGATACCGGCCGTAGAAGGCCCGCGAGGGGTACGAGTCCGGGCCGAGCCGGCGTGCCTCCTCCAGGGTCGCCTCGTCGTACCCTTCGACGCCCGCGCTCTCCGCGCGTGCCCCGTCGTCGGTGAGCGCGGCGAGCGCGGCGAGCTCCTGCGCCCACTCGTAGAGGCTGGGGCCGGGCTCGACGGGGCCCTCGATCCGCGCGCTGTCGTCGGTGTACACGGTCACCTGCGAGGCGACCGTGTTCATCAGCAGATGCCGCGACTGCTCCGTCCGCCACACCGCACCGGCGCCCGGCGCGGCCGGGTCGACGACATGGAGCGTCAGGGTCCGGTGGCTGGGCGCGATCCGCTCATTGGCGCAGATCCGCTCCAGGACCGACAGGCCGCGCGGCCCGGCGCCGACGATGCAGTACTCCGCGTGCGTGTCGTTCACGCGTGCTCCCCGGTGGTCGGCGCGGCGCCGGCGGCGAGCAGCTTCGCCAGCTCGAGCCGCTTGATCTTGGTCGTGGCGGTCTGCGGCAGCTCGCGGAGCTGCCACTGGACCGGCTCCGCCATCGGCGGGAGCGTGGCGGCCGCGGCCTTCCAGGCCGCCGGGTCCAGCGGGCGGTCGTCCTTGGTGCACACCACCGGAACGGCCCGGCCGTCGGCGCCGGGGATGATGATGACCTCGGCCAGCTCCGGCAGCTTCCCGAAGAGCGTGTCCTCGGCGGCGAGCGTGGAGCCGAAGCCCTCGATCAGGTCGACCTCCCGGTCGAGCAGGTGCACACAACCCCACTTGGTGCGGTAGCCGACATCGCCCATCCGCCACCAGCCGTCCGCGGACACCTGCTGGTCGTAGCGCTCCTGCTCGCCGAGGTAGGTGACGATCCGGCCGTCGCTGCGCACCTCGATGTAGCCCGGGTTGTCCACCGAGGGCTCCTTGCCGTCGCGGCTCACCACCCGCACGTCCGTCATGCCCGGGAAGGGGCGGCCGACACAGCGGCCGTCGTCGTCGGGCGAGCGGCGCCGGGTGAAGGCGCGGACCACGGCCGGGCCGACCTCGCTCTGCCCGTACAGCTGGCCGAAGAGCGGAGCGCGCCGCTTCGTGGCACGCAGCAGAGTGTGCACGGTCCGCGGGTGGATCGCGTCGAAGGTGGAGGAGAACAGCTTCACGTTGGACAGCGGCCCGCGCGGGTCACTCGCCAACTCCTCCCACTCCATGAAGGAGTTGGGGTGCGCCTCGAGGATGCCGGGCTTCAGCCGGGCGAACAGGTCGGCGGCCTGCTTGGCGTCCGGGTCGGCGAGCACGATGATCGGGAAGCCCCGGAAGAGGGAGATCGCGAGCGCGGTGAAGAGCCGCGAGTGCACGAACGACACATGCATCGCGATCGTCTCGCGGCCGCGGATCAGCGGCGCGACGGCGGAGATCTGCGGTCGGTAACGGGCCTGCAGCGTACGGCCGGTGTGCACGGCCAGCTTCGGGGTGCCCGTCGTGCCCGAGGTGTGCGTGATCAGGGTCGGGTGCTCCGGCGGCATCGTCACGGCGGGAACCCGCGCCACGCCCGCGAGACCGGCGAGCTCCGTCCCGCCCTCGTGGCTGCCGGAGGCCAGCAGCACCTTCCCGGCAAGCTCGAAGACCTCCGGCGGCAGCTCCTTCTCCAGCTTCGCCGCGTCGGTCAGCAGGAACGGCCGGTCCGTGCGCCGCACCAACTCCGTGGCGGTCGCACCGTCCAGCTTCGGCGACAGGAGCACCGGCACGGCCCCGATACGGGCGATGGCGCAGGACAGCAGCGTGATGTCGAAGCCGTCGGACTTGTATACGACGACCCGCTCCCCGGGGCGTACCTTCGCCGCCCACAGCCGGGACGCGAAGTCGTCGATCAGGTCGGCCAGCTCCGCGACCGTCGTGCGTCGCCCCAGGTCGGGCGCGATGTCGAGATCGTGGTCGAGGATCACCACGTTCGCCGGATGCCGGGACGCTGCTCGCTCGAACAGCGTGCCCAGCCGGATTCCACGGTTTCCAATGCGCTGCAGCAGCATGTCCCCAGGCTTTCGTCAGTAGAAATGCCGAGTTCGGCAGAGATCAGCAGTGATCGGCAGAGGTCGGCAAGGCGAATTCGGGCCGCTCCCGCAGGAATGCGCGGGTGAAGAAGGGCGGACGGAGAATGGACGGAGCTATTTCGCCGTTCTCGGAAGGGGATACTGCTGAGTGCCTGGGAGATGGTCAACGAAGCCAATCAAGGTACGTCAAGTCCGGTGTCCAACTCCTGCGCGAAGTGGAGGGCCACGATGTTCATCCGCTGTGCGTGGTAGAAGCGTTGTGCGCCGTGGTTGACCGTGCCCGTGTCGAGTTCCATCCGCACACAGCCGGCCCGCCGGCCCCGCTCCCGCAGTTCGTCGAGAAGTCGCGCGCCCACCCCGGCCGAGCGGGCGGCGGGATCGGTGACGAGGTCGTCGACGAAGAGCAGGCGGCCCCGACTGGTGGCCAGTACGCGGTGCGAGGCCACGCCCAGGCAGCGGCCGGTGGTGTCGTGGGCGGCGGTGAAGACCAGTCCCTGGCGGTGCGCCGCCGTCGCGAACTCCAGGAAGCCGGCGGCGTCCAGGCCGGGGCGCAGGGACCGGATCAGGGAGCCGACGTCCGTGCCGAACGCGAGGTCGTCCGGAGTGAGATCGGTCATTGTCAATTCCATGAACGTCAGACTAGGACCGTAATGCCGCACGATCCGGCCGAGTTGACAGATCATGGGACGAGCGGGCGAAATCGCGGAACAGTCCTGTCAGTATCCGGGTATGCGCGCTGCCTACATCGAAGAGCTCGGACCGCCGGAAGCGATTCATTACGGAGAGGTGGCCGAACCACGCCCCGGGCCCACGGATGTTCTGGTGGATGTCCTGGCCACCACCGTCAATCCGGTCGATACATTCGTCCGGTCCGGAGTCTTCAGCACGCCGTTGCCCTTTCCCTTCGTGATCGGCCGCGATCTCGTCGGCCGGGTCGTGGAAAGCGGAGCGGGCGCCACCGGATTCACCACCGGCGATCTGGTGTGGAGCAACAGCCTGGGCCACGAGGGGCGCCAGGGCGCGGCGGCCGAGAAGGCCGTGGTCGCCGCCGACCGGCTCTACCGGCTCCCGGCCGGCGTCGACCCCGAGACCGCCGTCGCCGTGGTCCACCCTGCGGCCACCGCGTACCTCGGACTGTTCACGCACGGCCGCGTACGGGCCGGGGAGACGGTCGTGGTCGCGGGAGCGGCCGGCAACGTCGGCAGCGCGATGGTCGCCCTCGCCGTGTGGGCGGGGGCGCGGGTGATCGCCACCGCTCGGCAGCGGGACGCGGCGTACGTCCTCTCGCTCGGCGCCTCGGAGGTCTTCGACTACACCGACCCCGGAGCGCACGAGCTGATCCGCAAGGCGGCCCCGGACGGTGTCGACGCGTACCTCGACGCCTCCGGCACCAACGACCTCGCGCACAGCGTGGACCTGCTGGCCCGCCGGGGCCGGATCGTGCTCCTCGCGGGCGCCCGCAGCCGGCCCGTCCTGCCTGCCGGGCAGCTCTACATGAAGGACGGCTCGATCGCGGGCTTCGTCATCTCGCACGCCACCACGGCCGAACTGGCCGAGGCCGCCGAGGCGATCAACCACCTGCTCGCCGCCGGGCTGCTCTGTCCGCGCGAGATCGAGGTCCGCCCGCTGAGCGAGGCCGCCGAGGTCCACCGCCGTATCGAGACGACGGGCCCGCACGGCACCCGCCTGGTGCTCCGTACGACGGTGTTCTGAGGCGGGGGCCGACGCCCGTTCCCGGACGAGGACGAGCGGGTCCTCATGGCCCGCTCGCCACCCGCCCGCGCCCGGACGCGGGCGGGTGGCGACGCCTGCGGCCCAGCGCCCCGCCGTACGCCCTCGCCGCGCCCCGACACCCGCCCACGGTCCGGCTTCTGACGGTGGCTCCGTCCGGCCCAGGCGCTGAGGCCCCGTCGACACCTTCCGCCCACCCCGGGCGGAAGGTGGTCCCACGACACCACTGCCCCTGCCCGGCGGTGATCTCCCCACCCTGCTCACGCCGCGGGAACCAAGTGGCCGAGGTCACCGTTGACCCTCTCCCGGAGCCGAATTAGTTTCGGCCAGCGGTACGGGTTCCCTCCGGGGCTCCCGGTTTCTCTCAACAACGGGGGTTGGGACATGTCCAAGCACAGCGCGGACGGCGGTGGGGGCACCGACGCGCTCGCGGTTCTGGAGCTGCTGGCTCAACAGGCCCCACCCAGCCGCTACGAGACGCTGCTCCACGAGGCCCGCGACGCGGGCCTCCCGGTGGACGAACTGGCCCGGCTCGAACGGGCCGTCCACCTCGCCACCGGCATCTCCTCCTCCTTCGAGCGCCGCGAACAGCGCGAGGCCGGTCTCGCCGCCCTCGTCGACACGGCCCGCGACCTGACGCTGCCGTACGACCTCGACAGCCTGCTGCGGGTCATCACCCGCCGCGCCAAAAGGCTGTTGTTCTTCGACATGGCCTACGTCAGCCTGCGCGACACGAACGGTTCGTTCATCCACACCACCGAGGGCTCGCACACCGGACTGACCACCGGTCTGCGCGTCCTCGACGGCCACGGCCTCGGCGCCGAGGCCCATGCCCACGGTGAACCGGCCTGGACCTCGGACTATCTGGACGACGACCGTTTCCCGTTCGCGCGGGCGGTCGACGAGGTCGTCCGGGCCGAGGGGCTGCACGCCATCATGGCCATACCGATGCGCAGCGGGGACACGACCGTCGGCGCGCTCTACGGGGCGGACCGCAGGGTCCGCCACTACACCCCCGACGAGATCGGGCTGATGTCCTCGTTGGCCGACCTCGCCGCCGTCGCCATCGAGAAGGCGGGCCTCCTCGACCAGACCCGCGCCGAGGTCACCGAACTGGAGCTGGACAGCTCCCGCGCCAGGTCGAGCCTCACGCGGATGCGGCACGTCAGCGAGGCGCACAGCCGGATCATGAACCTCGTCCTGGCGGGCGGGGACCTGTGCAACGTGGCCAAGGCCGCGGGAGACGCCCTCGACGGCACCGTGATGATCCGTGACCCGGGCGGCCGCAGCCTCGCCTCGGGCGGTGAGATCCCGGGCCTCGACGAGGAGTCCGTGGCGAAGGCGTCGCTGGACGCGCACGCCGGCCGACGGCCCGTCGTGACCGGCGACAACACCTGGGTCGCGCCCGTCATCGCGGGCTCCGAGGACCTCGGCGTCCTGGTGATACGCGCGGCGACCGGACTGACCGGGGAGGACGAGCGCCTGCTCGAACTGGCCGCGCAGTCGGTCGCGTTCCTTCTCCTCATGCAGCGCTCCACGGCGGTCGCCGAGGGCCCGGTCCGCGACGAGCTCCTCGACGACCTGCTCGCCGACCCGCAGCACGCCCCGCCGCAGCAGCTGGTGCAGCGCGCCGGCCGCCTCGGCATCGACCTGCGCAAGCCGCACGTCCTGGTGGTGGCCCGGCCGGAGGGCGGGGAGCAGGGGCGGGCCGTGGTGTGGGCGTCCTCGTACGCGTACCGGATGTCCGGTCTGAAGACGGTCCAGGGCGGCTGCCTCGTCCTGCTGCTGCCCGGGCTCGACGCCTCGGCCGCCGCCCGCGCGGTCTCCGGCGAGCTGTCCCCGCTCCTCGGCCACCCGGTCTCGGTCGCCGCGGCGGGCCCGGGCTGGAGCCCGGACGGGGTGGGCCGGATGTATCTGGAGGCCATGCGCTGCCTGGACGCGATGAGCGCGCTGGGCGGTTCGGGGTCCGCGGCGTCCGTTCAGGACCTGGGGTTCCTGGGGCTACTGCTCTCCGACGACCACGACGTCGACGGCTTCATCGAGTCGGCGATCGGTCCCGTACTGGAGTACGACGCGGAACGGTTCACCGATCTGACGCGCACGATGGAGGCGTACTTCGCGTCGGGCGGCAGCCCGACGAACGCGGCGGAGGCGCTGCACGTCCATCCGAACACGGTCTCGCGCCGGCTGGAGCGGATCGGCGAACTCCTGGGCGCGGAATGGCAGAAGCCGGGCCAGGTCCTGGAGGTCCAGCTGGCCCTCCGTCTCCAGCGCACCCGAGACGTCCTGGCCCAGCAGCGCGGCACGGACCCGGCCCGCCCGACCCCGGACGCGCCCCGCCCGACGTCGTGACGCGCGGGACCGCGCCGACTCCGTGACGTGCGGGACGACGCCCGGGACGGGCCTGTTCCGACGTCGGGACGCGTCGGGACGCCTCGTGACGGGAGCGGGTCGACCTCATGACCCGCCGGGGCGGGGGGCACGGTGGCCGCCCCCGCCCCGGCCGGTGTCAGCCGGCGGAGCCGTACGCCGCGTCCCAGTCCGTCGCCAGGACCGTCGCCGCGTGCGCCGCCGAGGCCAGGGTGATGTGGCGGTGCCAGCCACGGAACGAGCGGCCCACGAAGTCCCGCAGGCCCGCCCCCTCGCCGACCTGGGTGAAGTCGCGCTCCACCCGTCCGGCCAGCTTCGTCAGCCGGAGCAGGGAGCCGACCGTCGAGCCGTTGAGGTCGGTGATCCACAGCCGGGCCGGGGGCCGCCGCGGGTCGTCCCACTCGCCGAGCAGCAGCAGCGGACGCATCCGTTCCCCCGCGGGCGCCGGCAGCGCGACCCGTACCACCGTCGCCAGCGACGTGCGCGAGGTCCGCGCGCCGGCCGCGGTGTCCAGCCAGCCCACCGGGCGGCGCAGGCCCTTGAGCGACTCCAGGATCTGCTGGGCCGGCAGCGGACCGGCGCCGAAGCCGGGCAGCGCCCGGTCCGCGACCGCGAGCCGGCACGTCGCGCCGATCCGGGCGACGACCGGAACACCCGCACCGGACAGCCGGTTCAGCGCCGCCCGCCCCGCGCCGCCCCGGATGTCGAGCAGCACCGGCTTGCGGGTGACGTCCTGCCAGCGCGCCGTGTCGAGCGCCGCCGCGACCGCGCACTCCTCCATCGTCTCCTCGCCCGCGCCCTCCGGAACCTCCGCCCGGTCGCGCCGGGTCCGGTCCTTCACCCACGGATCGGGCAGGAACAGCCGCCAGTTGACCGGAACGCTCAGCTCCTCCGCGGCGAACCACACCCCGAACGCCTGCTGGCCCCGGAAGACCTGCCCGCGCTCGGGGTCGAACCGGCGGTCCACGCCCACCGAGTGCTCGCCGGCCTTCGGTATCGGCATCGACCGCACCACCCACGCCTGCGGGCAGCTGTTCTGCTCCAGGAACCCGGCGAGCGCGGCCCGCATCGGCCGCCAGTCCCAGGTGGAGCTGGAGATGAAGTGGTGCAGGCTCTGCTCGGCGGCCGGCCCGCCGATCTGCGCCGCGATGTTACGGATGGACTTGCGGCCCTGTGCGGTCAGCAGCCCCCGAAGATACTGCTCCGCCTTCAGCCGCTGGTCCCGCCGGGGGAACCCCGAGAAGAGCGTGGCACAGAGCTCGTCGTAGACATCGTCGGCCACCGCGTTCCGGTACGCCGCGGAGTGCGGCACGTGCCCGGTGCGGTGCTGGATTCCCAGTGGATCGAGAAGGGTCCTGCTCTTGGTTGCGACGGATGTACTCACGACACTCCTGCCTACGGTTTTGCAGCTCCCTCCAGCTGCACCTCCACGGTCTCGCTCCGGCGTCCGTGGCACGAGGTGTACCCGGCACCCCACTGGGCCGCCGGATGGTGGTCGGACCACCGTCACCGGCCCGGGGAGCGCCGCAGGGGGTGTCGGGCTCAGGTCGGACGGGGGATGAGGTGTGGCCGGACCACCGGAGGCCGCGCGACGGTCGCGGGGTGGGCGTCGGGGCGGCATACCGGTGGGGGATCTGACAGACTCCACGCCCCGACTTTGACCGCCATGTCGCCCGGGCCGACCATCGCTGAACGAGGCGGCACGGGCCGGCCCCTGGTTAATGCCCCAGGCCAGGGACCGCGCCTGTCCGCCTCGCTCTCGTCCGGAGGCCGCTCCCGGCACGTTCCGCTTAGGCGCGCGCCCCGGGTACGCGCCTCCGCCCACACGCCGATGTACGCGGGCCGATCTCGCGAGCCCCGGCCCGTGCCGACCACACGTCGGCCTTCACGCCAATGGGCGCCGGCCGACGCGCGGGTCGATGAGCCGACCTGCGCTCGAGTCTCGGCACCTGCCGACGTGCGGGTCACCGCACCGGCCTCCGCGCGGATCTCCGGGCTGGCCCACGGGCTGTTCTGCGGGCCGGCCTGCGCGCGAGCTTCCGCACCGGCCTGCGCGCGGGTCTACGGGCCGACTCACTGCCGTTTCACGGGGCCGGCGTACGCGCGTTCTGCGGGCGGGCCAACGTGCGGTCTACGGGCCGGCCCGCGCGCCGCCGCCGGCCCGCGGGCCGATCTCCACGCGCCGGCCCGCGCGCCGCAGGTCTACGCGCCGACTGCTTCGCCGTTCTTCGCGTCGCGTGCCGCCACCCGGGCCGCATGGGTCGGGCCCGCCGGCACCCCGGCCGGGCGCAGGCTCTCCATCTCCTTGCGCAGCACCGGGACGACCTCCTCGCCGAGCAGGTCGAGCTGCTCCAGGACCGTCTTCAGCGGCAGCCCGCCGCTGTCCACGAGGAACAACTGCCGCTGGTAGTCGCCCACGTACTCGCGGAACGACATCGTGCGGTCGATGACCTCCTGCGGAGACCCGACGGTCAGCGGGGTCTCGCGCGTGTACTCCTCAAGGGACGGACCGTGGCCGTAGACGGGCGCGTTGTCGAAGTACGGCCTGAACTCCCGTACCGCGTCCTGGGAGTTCTTGCGCATGAACACATGGCCGCCCAGACCGACGACGGCCTGCTCGGGCGTGCCGTGCCCGTAGTGCGCGAACCTCTTCCGGTAGAGGCCGACCATCTTGGCCGTGTGCTGCTTGGGCCAGAAGATGTGGTTGGCGAAGAAGCCGTCGCCGTAGTACGCGGCCTGCTCGGCGATCTCGGGGGACCGGATCGAGCCGTGCCACACGAACGGCGGGACACCGTCCAGCGGTCGCGGTGTCGAGGTGAAGCCCTGGAGAGCCGTACGGAAGCGGCCCTCCCAGTTCACCACGTCCTCCCGCCACAGCCGGTGCAGCAGCGCGTAGTTCTCGACGGCCAGCGGGATGCCCTGGCGGATGTCCTGCCCGAACCAGGGGTACACCGGACCGGTGTTGCCGCGGCCCATCATCAGGTCCACGCGGCCGTCGGCGAGGTGCTGGAGCATCGCGAAGTCCTCGGCGATCTTCACCGGGTCGTTGGTGGTGATCAGCGTCGTGGACGTGGAGAGGATCAGCCGCTCCGTACGGGCGGCGATGTGCCCGAGGAGGGTCGTCGGGGAGGACGGCACGAAGGGCGGGTTGTGGTGCTCGCCGGTCGCGAAGACGTCGAGCCCGACCTCTTCCGCCTTGAGGGCGATGGCGACCATCGCCTTGATCCGCTCGTACTCGCCCGGCGTGGTGCCGTCGGTGGGATCGGTGGTCCTGTCCCCGACGGTGAAGATTCCGAACTGCATGACACAACACTCCAAGCCGCCCCAGGAAAGTCTGTCCCCTCCATAGTGCACGACCCGGAGCAGAAACGGAAACTTATCCGGAAAGCTGGCGGCATGGTGACGGAGTCGGTCCCGGTCACTGGACGAGCCGTCCGGGGACGCCCACGCTCACAGCCATGACTCCCGTACGAGACGCGCAACCGCCCGTCGTCACCGCCTGGTCGGACATCGGCTGTCCCTGGGCCTCGCTCGCCCTGCACACCCTGCGGGCCACCGCCACCGAGCGCGGGCAGGACCTCCTGATCGACCACCGCGCCTTCCCGCTGGAGCTGTTCAACCGCCAGCCCACGCCCAAGCACATCGTCGACGCCGAGATCGTCATGCTCGGTGCCCACCGCCCGGAGCTGGGCTGGCGCCTGTGGGACGCACCCGCGTGGGAGTACCCGTCGAGCGTCCTTCCCGCCCTCGAAGCCGTCCAGGCGGCCAAGGCGCCCGAGGTCGGCGGGCTGCGCGGCGCCGACCAGCTCGACGCCGGGCTGCGGAAGGCGTTCTACACCGAGCACCGCTGCATAGCGATCCACTCCGTGATCCTCGACATCGCCGAGACCTGCCCCGACGTCGACGCCCGGGCCCTGGAGGCCGCCCTCGCCCGCGGCGCGGGCCGTCGCGAGGTGTACGAGCAGTGGCACGAGGCGCAGGGCCCCGCGATCCAGGGCAGCCCGCACTTCTTCGCGGACGGCGGCTACGCGGCACACAACCCGGGCGCCACGTACGTCTTCACCGGCGACCTTTACAACGGCGGCTTCCCGCGCCTCGACCACTACGACGCGGGCTGGGCCGGGGCGCTCCTGGACTCCCTGGCGGCGGGGCGGGTGTCCGACGGCACGGGGCAGGAGACCGCCTAACCTGACGGCATGGATGTGCGCGGGCAGCTTCCGGTCGTCGCGGCCGTGGCGGTCGGCGGCGCCCTCGGCGCGGCCGCCCGCCACGGCGCGTCGCTCGTCTGGCCCACGCCGGCCGGTGCGTTCCCCTGGACCACGTTCGTCGTGAACGTGTCCGGCTGCGCGGCGATCGGCGTCCTGATGGTCCTGGTCACCGAGGTCGCCGCCCCGCCCCACCGGCTCGTACGCCCCTTTCTCGGTACGGGTGTCCTCGGCGGCTTCACCACCTTCTCCACGTACGCCCTCGACACACAGCGTCTGCTGGGCGCGGGGGACACGGCCCGCGGCGTGGCATACATGGGAGCGACGGTGGTGGCCGCGATGGCCGCCGTGTGGGGCGCGACCTTCGCGACCCGTGGCGCTCTGGCGAGGAGGACACGATGACGAGACTGGCGGGCAGGGCCCTGCGTGTGACGATCCTCCTGGGCGAGAGCGACACCTGGCACCACCGGCCGCTGTACGCCGAGATCGTGCACCGCGCGCACGAGGCGGGCCTCGCCGGCGCCTCCGTCTTCCGGGGCGTCGAGGGCTTCGGCGCGTCCTCGCTCGTCCACACCTCGCGGCTGCTCTCGCTGAGCGAGGACCTGCCCGTCGCCATCGTGATCGTGGACACCGAGGACCGGGTCCGGGACTTCCTGCCCCAGCTCGACGCGCTGGTGTCGGAGGGGCTGGTGATCCTCGACGACTGCGAGGTGATCCGGTACGTGGGCAGGGAGCGGCGGGAGTGACAGGAGGTCGCGGGACGACCGACCGCCGTACCCGCGTCGACCGGCTGCTTGTGGCGGAGGACGACCCCACGTGAACTGGCTTCTTGTCCTCGTGGGCGCCGCGGTCGGCGCGCCCCTGCGCTACCTCACCGACCGTGCCGTCCAGTCGCGCCACGACTCCGTCTTCCCGTGGGGCACCTTCACGGTCAACATCGTCGGATCGTTCGTCCTCGGCCTGCTGACCGGGGTCTCCTCCGCGCAGACGCACCTGCTGCTCGGCACCGGCCTCTGCGGGGCGCTGACGACGTACTCCACCTTCTCCTACGAGACGTTGAGGCTGTACGAAGGCGGGGCGAAGGGGTACGCGGTGGCGAACGTGGCCGGGAGCCTGACCGCCGGACTCGGGGCCGTATGGCTGGGAGTGGAGGCCGCACGGGCCTGGTGAGGCGCCCGACTCCGGTGGCAAGGTGCTCCCACGGCGATCTTCCGAAGGGCGGTATCTGCGCATGAGCTGGGCGGACTTCCAGTACGAGATCTACCTCAACGGGCTGACCGGAGCCGTACCGCGGCTCCCCACCGATCTGACCCGGCTGGAGGAACTGACCGCCCAGCGGCTCGGCCCTGGGCCCGTCGGTTACGTCGCCGGCAGCGCGGGCGACGGCTCCACCGCCCGCGCCAACCGGGCGGCGCTCGAGCGGCGGCGGCTGGTCCCGCGGATGCTCCGTGACGTGCGCGAACGGGACCTCTCCGTGGAGCTGTTGGGCCGTTCGCTGCCCGCCCCGATGGCCCTCGCGCCCGTCGGCGTGCTGTCGATCCTGCACCCCGACGCCGAGCCGGCGGCCGCACGTGCGGCGGCGGCGCGCGGCATCCCGTACATCCTCTCCTCCGCGTCCAGCACGCCGATGGAGCAGGTCGCGGAGGCGATGGGGGAGGGGGAGCGGTGGTTCCAGCTGTACTGGCCGAAGGACGTCGAGGTCGCCCGCTCCTTCCTGAGCCGGGCGAAGGCGGCCGGTTACACGGCGCTCGTCGTCACGCTCGACACGCCGATGCTCTCCTGGCGGCCTCGCGACCTCGACCAGGCGTACCTGCCGTTCCTGCACGGCGTCGGGACGGCGAACTACTTCTCCGACCCGGCGTTCCGCGCGGGCCTGGCGAAGCCGGTGGAGGAGGACCCGAACGCGGCCGTGATGCACTTCGTGTCGATGTTCTCCGACCCTGGCAAGACATGGGCGGACCTGGCGTTCCTGCGCGAGAACTGGGACGGCCCGATCGTCCTCAAGGGCATCCTCCACCCCGACGACGCCCGCGCCGCCGCCGACGCGGGCATGGACGGCGTGGTGGTCTCCAACCACGGAGGCCGCCAGGTGGCCGGCTCGATCGCCGCCGCCGACGCCCTCCCGGCCGTGGCGGACGCGGTCGGCGACCGCCTGACGGTCCTCTTCGACAGCGGCGTACGCACGGGCGACGACATCGCGAAGGCCCTCGCCCTGGGCGCGGACGGCGTCCTCGTGGGCCGCCCGTACGCCTACGGCCTGGCCCTCGACGGCCAGGCGGGCGTGGACCACGTCATCCGCTGCCTGCTCGCCGAACTCGACCTCACCCTGGCCCTGTCGGGCCACACGACCCCGACCACCCTGACCCGCGACGATCTGACGACCGCCCCGACGGCCTGACCCCGGCGATCCCGCCGGGCCGGAACACGCCCGGCGGGACCGAGGCATGCAAATCGACGGCCGCCAAGAAGACCACGGCGAGGAAGATCGCGTCGTCCCGCCGTCGGAGGTCCGCCTGACCGGTCAAGTCAGCCGAGGAAGGTCTTGGGATGCCCAGCGTCCTCGGGGTCCAGAACTCACCCGAACAGCCGCCCGTCGGCAACGGCGGGAACGGATGCCTGTTCGGCGGTCACACGTGGCAGCTTCGCGGGCGCGGGGTCCCCAGGTGTGTAGTAGCTGAGGTTGAGGCTGGCGCCGGGGGCTGTGACGGGTTCGGCGAGGCAGGTCGTGAGTCGCCCGGGTCCGTGAACGGCGTGGCGGATGGGGAGTTCGGAGCCGTCGAAGAAGGGCACGGGGGCTGCAGCATGCCGGCGGTAGAGCGGTCCGGTCACGGGGTCGTTGAGAACGTCGTACGCGAGCCGACCGAGCGCCGGATTCTCCGGGCGTAGCTCCACGCTGTGTTTCAGGTGGGGCATCATGGCCGGCACCCAGTGGGTCTCCCAGTGCATCAGCACGTCGGTGCGGGCCTCGGGGTCAAGGAGTATCCAGCGCATGACGTTGGCGGGGGCTTGTCCGCGAGGGAAGAGCCGTCGGAAGTCCTCGTTGTGAACGATGAGGTTCCATTCAGCGTCGTTGACGTACGCCAGTGCACCGTGAATGCGATCGATGATCTGCTGCCACGCTTCGGCTATGGCCGTCCCCGAGTTGCTGTGCAGGGCATGGGGCGGGCTCTCCTTGCGGGTGATCAGCCACATGAACGCCCACTCCTGCTCGTCCAGCAGCAGCGTCCTCGCGACTGCGGCGAGGAGATCAGAACCGGGGTTGGCGAGTTGGCCGTTCTCGAACCGGTTGTACGTGCCCGGGGTGCGCGTGAGCAGCACGTCCATCTGCTCCTGACTCAGGCCGGCGGCCCGTCGACCGGGACCAGCTCCTCGCTTGGGGAACCCCATGGTCACCGGGTCGATCGCGGCTCGCCGCGCCTGCAGGATCTCCTTGAGGCGGCCTCGGTCACTGGCCGACAGCTTCATCCGGAACCTTTCACTCGGGCTGAGCCCGGGCAGCAGCCAGGGCGGCCCAATTATCTGCACTGACAGACCCTGGAAAGGGTGATCACACAGCACAAGACTCACCTCCGGAGCCACCCGCTGCCCATACCCGGGGGTGCTGGGGGCGTCGGTGGCCAGTCACGGAGGAAGTAGTGAAGCTGAAGCGCAAGTTGGCATCGATGGCACTTGCCGGCGGTCTGGCGATGACCGGTCTGGCGGCGACCGCCACGCCGGCATCGGCGGTGGGAGGGTGCGAGGCGAACACGTTGTGCCTCTACCGGAGCACGCAGTACCGCACCATGTCGTTCGCGGCCAAGAGCACGAGCGCGTGCTTCGACCTCGACGACTACGGCCTGACGTACCCCTCCAACGGCATCAACTCCTACGTCAACAACCTCCCTGTCAAGGCGACGCTCTACCACTCCGAGCCGACCGGCTGGTTCGCGATGTCGACAATCAGGTCCGGCGGCTTCAGCAGCAATACCGGAGCGCTCACGAGCGACGGCCACTGGTACCGGTACTCGGAGAAGATCTGCACGGGCTCGGCCACTCCGTAAGGTCCGTCCGCCATGAATCGGTTACCGGGCACCTCGGTGTGACGAGACCTCCGTTGTGCGGTGAAGCGACTTTGTGTCGTGGTCTCGTCGCTCCCCCGACAATTGGTGGGCTTTCCAGAACTCTCGCGAAGGCAGAGAGCGCGCGGATCGGCTCAGCCGGCAGCAGGCTCCCCCCCAACCAAGGCCATGGAGCTAGTTGGGGCGGGGCGGGGCGGGGTGAGAAGAGCGGTCCGGTCTGCATCGGAGCCGAACTCCGCAATATCCAAGTACAGCTGATAGGTGATCACTGATGGGGGACGAGTGATGATGCTTCGAACGATGCGCGGTGCGGCTGCGGGTATCACGCTGGTACTGGCACTGGCGGGCTGCTCGGAAGGCAGTACCAGTGGCGGCGGCGCCGGTGGCGGCGCCGCTGTTGCGCCGTTCAACCCGTCTCAGCTGGCCCAGGCCGTCCCGAGCGAACTCGCCGCCCCGAAGGGCTGGAAGGGAGCTTCGCCCGTCGTCAGGGACGGGAGCGTATTGCAGAAGCTCTGCGAGCAGGGGGCCCGATTCAGCTGTGCCGGGCTCACCTCGTATGGGAACAGCCGGTACAGCACGAGCGGGGCGTTCGTGGATTTCGAGCTCCTCGCCTACGACTCCGTCGACAACGCCAAGGTGGGCATGAAGTCGATGGTCGCCGACATCCACGACGGGAAGCCCGATGCCAAGCCGCTGACCGTCGACGCGGGCGCCGACGAGACCGACGCCTACGCGGACGGGGACCGCCCGGGCGTGGTGCTGCGCGTCGGTGCCGTCGTGGCTTTCGTCTTCGGCGAGACCCTGCCCAAGGACAACGACCTGCAGTCGTTCGCCAAGTTCCAGGTCCAGCGCATCAATACCGCTGCCACGGGCAAGAACCCCGACGCCTAAGGGTTGTCCCGTAGGTGATCTTCGAGCCCGGCTCGGCGTCGGACGCACCGAATCGTCCAAGTAGTGCCCCGTGCGGGGGAGTCCCGTTGATCGCGCCGACGGCTGGCGGGCAGCAACGACTCGGAGTCCCTCGAAGATCATTTTCGGGGCGGCCTGGTGCTGGACAACTCGCCCAGCCTGGGCCGACACGGCATCCGTGGCCCGGCCGGGCGAGGACCATCGCCGGTAGCCAGTGGGCGAGGCCTGGTCGCGTCAGGGGCTGTCGAAACGGTGGCGGGCGGTCTCGATGTCGGTGAGGTAGCGGTGGGTCCAGTCGCACATGCCGTCGACGGTCGCGCGCAGCTCCCGGCCTGGCTCGGTGAGGGTGTACTCGACGCGTGGCGGCACTGTGGGATGCACGGTCCGGTCGACCAGGCCGTTGCGTTCCAGCAGGCGCAGGTTCTGCGTGAGCATCTTGTGGCTGATGCCCTCGACCTCGCCCCGCAGCTCGGTGAACCGCAGGGTCCGGTCACCCAGCGCTTCGATGATCAGCAGGGCCCATTTGTTGGCGATGTCGGAGAAGATCTCGCGCGCCAGTGAGTCTGCCCGGGTCACGTCGGCCTCGTCCTTGGCCGGGCCCGAGCCCTTGAGCTGCTTGGTCACCATGAGGTTCCCCAGTCACCGAAAAGTGCGTTCTTCCAGGTAGGAAGCCACTCTCCTATGGTTTCCGAGTAACCACAAGAGAGCACGAGGAGGCAGGAAGCATGGCCATCACGCTGGTGAACCCCGATGGATTGCCCACCGTCGACGCCTACCGTCAGGTCGCGGTCGCATCCGGCTCGAGGATGGTCTTCATCGCCGGGCAGGTTGCGGTGGATGCCGAGGGGGCCACGGTCGGCGACGGCGACCTCGCCGCTCAGGTGGAGCAGTGCTACCTCAACATTTCCGCTGCCCTGGCCGCCGCCGGGGGGAGCTTTCGCGACGTGGCGAAGCTGACCGTCTACGTCGTCGACTGGACACCCGGCAAGATGCCACTGCTCATGGACGGGGTCTCCCGGGCAACCGGGAAGCTGGGGGTGGTGCCGGTGCCGCCGGCCACGCTGATCGGTGTGGCGGCGCTGGACGTTCCCGAGCACTTGGTCGAGATCGAGGCCGTCGCAGTCCTCGACTGAACTTTCGGTGCGATCGGACAGGGGGGACCGCACGCGCAGTTCGGCGTGGCACTCGCCCATGAAAATCGAACAGGAGTACCATTCCGGGTGTGGCTGACACCCCTCCCTTCCCCGACGGCCTGATCGTGGCGCAGCAGCGCCTCCACGAGGCCCGCGCCGCGTACTCCGCGCTGTGCCGGGCGCTGCCGTGGTCGGTCGAGCCGCTCCCCGGCTGGGGCGGCACCAAGCACCCCCACACCGACGAGATCACCGGCGGCCGCGAGCCGTCGCCCGGCTATACCGCAGAGGAAGCGGCCGAGGAGGAGCGCCTGTGGGCGCTGGTCCGCGAACTGGCGATCGAGGTCTCCACCCACCCGTACTGGGCCACGCTGGAGAAGGGTCCCGGCCGGGTGGACGCACGGATGCAGCTCAAGCACCACCCGAAGGCGCAGCCGGACGCTGCCGGCTCCGGACGGGCCGTGTGACCACCACCGTGGGTCTGATGAAGATGTCGATACCCGAGCGGCTGGAGAAACAGCGGGTCTTGCTGTCGTGGCTGGAGTACCAGGTGCACACGACGCGGGAGACGATCCGGCGCCTGGAGAAGGAGCAGGTCGAGGAGGAGCGGCGCCGGGAGGTCGCACACCGCGAGATGCGGTGGAAGCTCCAGCCTGCCCGCGCCGTCGAGGGCCGGCCCATGCTGCATCGGGGAAACTGCGGCCAGTACAACCGCGGCGGCGGGCTTCTGGACCGGGACGAGGTCAAGGTCGCGGTGCAGCAGTTCCCCGGGCTCGAGTGGTGCGACATCTGCAAGCCATGGGGCAGCCTCGACATCGACCGGCCACCGGCCGTAACGGCCGGACCGCCGGCCGAAGGTGACGCCCTGTAGAACCCACCCTGGAGTGCTTTCCGATCTTCGTCCCGAGGGTCCCGGGCGGGCGATACAGTGCGCGCCGTGGACATACCCGACTGGTTCGTCTGGATCGCTCTCGGTCTGGCCGTCTTGCAGGCCCTCGCTCTCGTCCCCGTCATCCGCCGGCTGCGCGGACCCGACTCCGCGGTGCGCTCCAAGGCGCGGCTCGACCTGCTGGAGACCGTCGGCAACGTCGTGCTCCTCGCCGGCCTGCTACTGAGTCTCGTGGTGGCGGAATCCTGGTTCTGGCTCATCTTCGCCGGCTTCGCGCTCATGGGCGCCGCCTACGCCGTGAAGGGCGTCCGCCGGCTCCGCGCCCGCCGCCGCCCCACGGCCTGATCCGGAAGACAGCCCCTAGTGCGGTGTCACCAACGTTTGCCTGGTCGCGGGAGATTGCTCTGTCGACGGGTGGGAGGGTGCGGCCATGGAGATTGCCAACCGTACGCTGACGGTGGACGTGATCGCGGCACTGACGTACTGGCCCGGCGTCATCTGGGGAGGTCAGAAGAACCCTCCGGACCCGGTGGATGTCGCTGTTCTGCCCCCCTTCTTCAACGAGGTACTGCAGGATCTTCCCTGGTGGAACCGCGACTGGAAGGTCACCCACATCGAGCCGGGTCTTCCTCTGGAGATCGGTAGTGATCTTCATGGTCACCCTGCAGGGTTCACTGAGGTGTCAGTGCCGGGCACGGTCGGTTCCGGCGGTGATGAGAGGCTGCCCTTCGTCGCGAAGGTCGGGTTTGCGGGTGACCGGCTGATCCGATTTCAAGCGAAGATCGGCGACGTGGTCCTCGGTCCTGCCGTTGCCCCCGCTGGGCGGCTGGAGCCGCATCCGTTCGCAAGGGTGCTCACCAGGTTGATGAACCTGCGCGGGATTCCGGTCAAGGTGATGGCAAGGGAAGCCGCACGATCGATGTCCACCATCCACATGCTTCGCAGCGGAAGGCTCAACCCGGACCCGTCTCTCACCCAGGAGATCGCCAAGGTTCTGGACATGTGCGAAGCGGACGTCAGAGTCATCGCTGGACTCGAAGACGGCAGTGCGCAGTAGCTGACAGGCGGCGGCGTCACGATGCGGCACTAGCGCGGTAAGAGTTTCCCTACTTGGCCGCAATGTGGTGTGCGCCCTCTGTGGCAAGAGCCATGTAGAGCCGCGTCGGCGGCCTGCGGATCCGCGGCTGCCACCCAGTAGCCACCCGGGCGATTCCGGAGCGCTCGCTCCTCCTGGACGAGGTGAGCGTGGAGCCGGCGACGCTCAGCAGAACCCGGAGGTGCTGCTTTCATGGCGGACCGCTCCGCTCGGGCCACCGCCGCCAGTCGGTTATCCGAGATTGCTTCCACAGAGCGTCCGCGATCGAGCAAGAGGGTGCAGTCGCCCAACACCAGCCATTCCACGGCGTCTCCGCGCACTCGGAGCATCGCGAGTGTTGGGCCGACGGGGAGAGCGGATCGTCGACGGCGCAGGTGTCGCGGTGTAGTTCTGCGGCGGGGACTCAAGGGGAGGGCTCAGGACGACATGCGTGCTGTGCCGTGCCGTCCCGCGCCGACGAAGATCCTGCGCACCCACATCGAGGCGGAGGGCCTGAAGCCCGGCAACCTCCTCTTCCCCGGTGAGAACAAGGGGATGCTCGCCGGATCGGTCATCCGGCGGGCGTGGAGGAGGGCTCGGAAGGAAACGCTCAGCCCTCACGACTTCGACTCGCCGTTGGCCCGACGGGTCTACGACCTCCGACACACCTGCCTGACCAACTGGCTGAACGCCGGGGTACCGCCGGCCGACGTGGCTGAGTGGGCGGGCAACAGCGTCCCCGTCCTGCCGGCAACGTACGCCCGCTGTATCAACGGGCAGCTCGACGATCTGAAGAAGCGGATCGAGCAGGCTGGAGAGTTGCCGGATCCGGCCGGCGGCGGAGTCTGAGAGCTTCTCCGCGTATTCTCCGCAGCCACCCGCGGAATCCCGGTCACAGCCGGACAGCGTCGTACGCGCCCCCCAGCTCCGCCGGGTGCGCGTCCGGCTGCTCGACGGATCCCCGAACCGGCCACTGACCAGCAAAAAGACCCTCCCGAAGGAGGGTCTGTGCTATTGCGCCCCCGGCAGGACTCGAACCTGCGGCCAAGCGCTTAGAAGGCGCCTGCTCTATCCACTGAGCTACGGGGGCCGGGTGGTGGCCGTGCGGCCGGGAGCCCCTGGTGGGTGGGGCGTGGCCTGTCGGGTCAAGGATAGGGCTCCGATCCCCTTGGCCCGGTTGCTTCACCTGCGTGGCACGATGTGGAGGTTCGGTGAAGCGGAACGATAATCGCAGGCAGGTGCGATTCCCGCAGCGCTTTTCGCGCCACTTGGCCCGGGTGTTGTGCACTCGTTATGCCTGAGGCTCGCGTCATCGGTTGTTCGGTCGGCGCGTAGGACCGTTATACGCTTCAAAATGGCTCCAAAATTGGGCATTCTTCGCATGTGGTGACCTTGGACGAACGGCCTCAGCTGATCGACGCACTCTCCGCCCTGCGCGACTGTGTCGCGGCCGTGCGTCTCCCACTCCCTCTCCCGGGCGCCCCACGCGCCCGGCAGAACCGCGTCGAGCTGCTCGCCCAGCTCGACGACTATCTGGTGCCCCGCCTGAAGGATCCCGACGCCCCCCTTCTCGCCGTCATCGGCGGCTCCACCGGAGCCGGCAAGTCCACCCTCGTCAACTCGCTTGTGGGGCGGAGGGTCAGCGAGGCAGGCGTGCTCCGCCCCACCACGCGTACCCCCGTCCTCGTCTGCCACCCCGACGATCACCACTGGTTCGCCGGGCTGCGCATCCTGTCCCAGCTCACCCGCGTCTGGCTGCCCCACCAGGACGACGACCACGCGGCCGAGGAGCCGCCGGAGGACAACGCGCTGCGGGTCGAGACGTCCTCCGCCCTCGCCCGCGGGCTCGCCCTGCTCGACGCGCCCGACATCGACTCCCTCGTCGTCGAGAACCGGCTGCTCGCCTCCGAGTTGATCTGCGCCGCCGACATCTGGGTGATGGTCACGACCGCCTCCCGGTACGCCGACGCCATCCCCTGGCATCTGCTCCGTACCGCCAAGGAGTACGACGCCACGCTGATCACCGTCCTCGACCGCGTCCCGCACCAGATCATCGGCGAGGTCTCCCGGCAGTACGAGGCCCTCCTCCACAAGGCGGGCCTCGGGGACGTGCCCCGGTTCACCATTCCCGAGCTGCCCGAGTCCGCGGGCGGCGGACGCGGGCTGCTGCCCGACACCGCCGTCGCCCCGCTGCGCGCCTGGCTCGCCCACAGAGCCCAGGACCCCGCCGCCCGCCAGCAGGCCGTCGGCCGCACCGCCTCCGGTGTCGTCAGCTCCCTCGACTCCAGGATTCCCGAGCTCGCGGGGGCGGTCGCCGCCCAGTACGCCGCCGCCGTCCGCCTCGGCGGCGCGGTCGAGGCGGCCTACGAGGAGCAGAACGAGCGCCTCCGCAAGCAGCTGGGCCGTGGGGCCGTCCTGGCCGGGGACGCCAGGACCCGCTGGCGCGGCTACCCCCGCGACAGCACCGCCGACGAGCTCCTCGACGCCCTCGTCGAATCGCTCGCCGCCCTCCTCCAGTGCGCGGTCGCCGCCGCGGACGAGCGCGTACGGGACGCCTGGCGCCGCGAGCCCGCGGCGGCGGGCCTCGGCGACGCGTTCGCCGCCCCCGACCGGGAGGCCAACGAGCGGATCGAGATGACCGTACGGCGCTGGCGGCGCGAACTCGAAGAGCTGGCGGAGGACGAGCTCCGTACCACGGAGCGACCCGCCACCGCCCGTACCGCCGCCCCCGACGCCGAGACCGTCTCCGCCCTGCTCGCCGCCGCACTCCTCGGCGGCCGCCGCACCCGCAGCGCCGGCGAGCGCCTCGCCGAACTCCTCGGCGCCCAGGCCGCCCTGCGGCTGCGCGACAAGGGCGGCGCGCTGGTCATGACGTACCTCGACCACGTCCTGCGCATCGAACGCCACCGGCGCCTCGCCCCCCTCGACGCACTCGACGTGACCCCCGAGCCGCAGGCGGCGCTGATCGCCGCGCTCTCCGTACTGCAGAAGGAGAAGTGACGACCGGTGAGCAGCAGCACGGACAGCATGGGCAACGCGGGTGGCGCCACGGGCGCCACGGTGGACGACCGCTGGGACGACGGCCTGATCGCGCGCCGGGCGGACATCGCCGCGGGGACGAAGACGGGCGAGGGGGCCGGGCCGGAGAGAGGGCCCGCCGACGAGGACCTGCCACCCCTGATCGGGAACTACGGCGGCGCCCTGCGCACCCGCCTCGACGCCCTGAACGAACTCGTCGGCCTCTCCCGTACCCGCCTGGAGAACGACACCCTCGCCGAGGCCGGGCTCGCCGAGGCGGGACGCGTCCTGGACGAGGCCGCCGCCCGCCAGCGGCTCTCCGCCCGCCACACCGTGGTGGCCATCGCCGGACCCACCGGCAGCGGCAAGTCCTCCCTCTTCAACGCCCTCGCCGGCGTCCCCGTCTCCGAGACCGGGCTGCGCCGCCCCACCACCTCCGCGCCCATCGCGCTCAGCTGGTCCGAGGGCTCGGCGGGGCTCCTGGACCGGCTCGCCGTTCCCAGCCGGCTCCGCCGTCGCCCCCTCGCGGGCGGCGCGGCCGACGAGGAGCTGCAGGGGCTCGTCCTGATCGACCTGCCCGACCACGACTCGGCCGTCACCGCCCACCGGGACCAGGTCGACCGGGTCCTCGGCCTGGTCGACGCCGTGATCTGGGTGGTGGACCCGGAGAAGTACGCCGACGCCGTCCTCCACGAGCGCTATCTGCGCCCGCTCGCGGGCCACGCCGAGGTCACCTTCGTCGTCCTCAACCAGATCGACCGGCTGGGCGGCGAGGCGGCCGACATCGTCCTGGACGACCTGCGCCGCCTCCTCGACGAGGACGGCATGGCCCTCGGCGAGCACGGCGAGCCCGGCGCCACCGTCCTCGCGCTCTCCGCCCTCACCGGGGAGGGCGTGGGTGAACTGCGCGAACTGCTCGGCCAGTTCGTCCAGGAGCGCACCGCGCCCGCGCGGCGGCTCTCGGCCGACGTCGACGCGGCGGCGGCGCGGCTCCGCCCGGTCTACGTCTCCGACGGGCAGACCGGTCTGGGCGAGCGGGCGCGGGAGGCCTTCGCGGGCCGCCTCGCGGTCGCCGTCGGTGCCGCCGCCGCCGGCGAGGCGGCCGAACGCGTCTGGCGCCGGGGAGCCATCCGTGCCTGCGGCACGCCCTGGCTGCGGCTCTACCGCTGGTACGAGCGGGTCCGCTGGCACGGCTCCACCGACCCCCGCCTCAAGACGCCGGTGGAGGACGAACTGACCGCGCGCCAGAGAGTGGAACAGGCGGTACGGACCGTCGCCGACGAGGCCTCACGCGGGCTGCCGGCCCCTTGGGCCCAGGCGGTGCGCGAGGCGGCGGCGCGCGGGGCCGAGGGGCTGCCCGAGGCGCTCGACGAACTCACCGTGACCATCGGCGATCCGGCCGCCCGGCCGCCGCGGCCCGCCTGGTGGCCGGCCGCCGTCCTCGCCCAGGTGCTCATGACGTTGCTGCAGATCTTCGGCGCGTTGTGGCTGGTCGGGCAGATCGTCGGTGTGGTCGAGCCGGGGCTGCTGCCGCCGGTCCTCATCATGATCGGCGGCATCGTCGGCGGTCCGCTGGTGGAGTGGGCGTGCGCCGCGGCCGTGAAGGGGCCGGCCCGACGGTACGGGCAGGAGGCCGAGCGGAAACTGCGGGAGGCGGCGGCCGCGTGCGGACGGGCGCGGGTGCTGGACCCGATCTCGGCGGAGTTGATGCGGTACCGGGAGGTGCGCGACCAGTTCGTGACGGTGTCGGCGACCCGGTCGGGCATGCGGGTGACACGGCTGGGCGGGGCGGGCGGTACGCGGTGGGGCGGTACGAGGTCGGGGGCACGGCTGAGGTGAGCCCTCCGCGACACCCCCACGGGTGACGGAGTTTTCCCCAGGAGGTGACCTCTCCACAGGCTCGGGCAGGGGTTCTTGGCCCGGTCCACGATGAAACCGGCTTCGGGAGCGGAGCCGGTTTCGGAGAAGGCGCGGAAAGGGGAGGCACATGAACGACACGATGGTGACGCTCGTCGGGAACGTCGCGACGGCTGTGGAGTACCGCGACACGGCGACGGGTGGGGTGGCCCGGTTCCGCTTCGCGGTGACCGCGCGCCGCTGGGACCGGGAGCGCGGCACCTGGACGGACGGACGCACCAGCTTCTACACGGTGTTCGCCTGGCGGGCACTCGGCGCGAACCTGGCCGCCTCGGTCTCGGTGGGCGAACCGCTGGTGGTGCACGGCCGATTGCGCGTGCGCGAGGAGGACCTGGAGGAGGGCCGGCCGGACGGCCGCCGCAGGACCTTCGTGGACATCGACGCGCTGGCGGTGGGCCACGATCTGACGCGCGGTACGGCGGCGTTCCGCCGGGTGGTGAAAGGTGACCCACGTCTGACGGAACGCCAGGCGAAGGGGGGTGCGGAGAGGGACCCGTGGGAGACGGCGGAGGTGGGGGCGGAGGCGGACGCCCAGGTGAGGGCACAAGTGGAGGGGCATATTCCGCAGGTTCTGGAGCCCGTGCCCTGACCGCGAGTTGGGGGGATTTGTCGATACTGCGACCAGCGCTTCTTCGCGAATCGACCCCCGGTCATAACGATTCCGAGTCGGAATGGTTATCAGACCGTATGAAGGGGCACTCGGCTCTTCCCTCTCCCTAGGATTCGCGGGTACTCATACGGGACTTGAGTCGGCACATGCGCCATGTGAGCCGCTTGGGTCTTCTGAGTCAACTGGGTCAGTGAGTCTGCTGGCGAAGCGCTCCCCCCACGTGTCGCGACCGACGATGCGGAGCAGCTCGCCCGGAGGGGAAATTCATGTTTTCTGTTCGGAGGCGCGGCGTTGCCCGCCTTGCCGCCGCGACCGTGGTCTCCGGCCTCGTCGCTGCGGGTGCCATAGCCATCGCGGGACCGGCTGCCGCTGACGAGGGCGCCGACGGCACCGGCGGCGCGACCGCCACGCTGGGCAAGCTCACCGTCTTCGACACGGTCAAGATCAAGGGCCAGGGCAAGGTCTCCGCCGGCCTGTTCGAGATGCAGGTGACGCCCGGCGGTTCGCTGCAGACGTACTGCATCGACCTGTACACCGGCGCGAAGACCGGCCAGGAGTACAAGGAAGTCGGCTGGGACCAGTCCTCCCTGCACGACAACAAGAACGCCGGCAAGATCCGCTGGATCCTGCAGAACTCCTACCCGCAGGTGGACAAGCTCGACGAGCTGGCCAAGAAGGTCGGCGCGAAGAACCTGACCAAGGAGACCGCCGCCGCCGCCACCCAGGCCGCGATCTGGCACTTCTCGGACAACGTTGACGCCGAGCCGGTCAACAAGGACGCGAAGAAGCTCACCGAGTACCTGGAGAAGAACGCCGAGAACCTGACGGAGCCCAAGCCCTCCCTCAGCCTCTCCCCGGCCTCCGTCGCCGGTAAGTCGGGCGAGCGCCTCGGCCCGATCACGGTCGACACCAACGCCGCCTCGGCCGCCGTCTCCCTCGCGCCGGGCGCGCCCGCGGGCGTCAAGCTCGTGGACAAGGACGGCAAGGTCGTCTCCAACGTCTCCAACGGCAGCCAGGTCTTCTTCGACGTTCCGGCCGGCACGCCCGACGGTGCCGCCGAGCTGACGATCAAGGCCGACACGACGGTCCCGATCGGCCGCGCGTTCGTCTCCACCAAGGTCAAGAGCCAGACCCTGATCCTGGCGGGCACCAGCACCTCCAGCGTCACGGCGAAGGCCACCGCCACCTGGGCGAAGAAGGGCGCGATCCCGGCCGTCACGGCCGAGAAGAACTGCGCCAAGGGCGGCCTGGACGTCACGGCCTCCAACGAGGGTGACGAGGACTTCACCTTCGAGCTCAAGGGCAAGACGGTCACCATCGGCGCCGGCAAGTCGCAGACGGTGACGATCCCGCTGGCCGAGGACGAGGCCTACGACTG